>NZ_JAOCDJ010000001.1:0-247428 GCF_029840885.1 Empedobacter sp. GD03861 | reverse complement strand
ATATCAGTTAAAAAATTAAGAGAGTGTTTGTTTTATAAATTTATAATTTTTTGTTGAAAATACAATTGTCTTCTTTTTGCAATTGTTTGTTGTTTTATAATAGCTCTTTACTCCAAAATTTTATCACCTCTTCCAAAATATACATCAGCAGGTATCAAATTATCTAAAGCCTCGTGATATCTATGATTATTATAATTTTCGACAAAATGTTCGAGGGCAAAAATTAGTTCCTCAGGATGATAATAATGATCCAGTTTTACCACATTTTTCATTGTTCTATGATAACGTTCAATTTTTCCTTGCGTTTGAGGATGAAGCGGTTTTCCTCGTATATGTTTCATTTTTTGAGTATTTTTCAAATAATCTTTTAATTCATTTGAAACATAACAAGGTCCATTGTCTGACAATAATTTTGGTCTCTGTTTGGTTTTAATTTGAGCCTTTTCAATTGCCTTTTTTACGGTTCTTTTTACATCTTCAGCCTTCATCGAGCTGCACAACTCCCAATGAATAATATAGCGACTGTAATCGTCCAAAATAGTACTCAAATAATACCATCCCCAACCAATAATCTTGAAATATGTAAAATCTGTTTGCCACATTTCATGCACAAAATTGGTTTTGTCGTTGAATTCATTTGCTGCTGAAATTAAGATATGATTGGGTGCAGAAATCAAATCTCTTTGCTTTAATATCCGATAAACGCTCGATTCTGAAATAAAAACACCTAATTCGTCCGTCATTTTAAATGCTAATTCTCTAGCCGATAATTCTGGATAATCTAAGGCTAATTCTACAATCAAATCTTTCTGAGATTCGGGAATACTGTTCCATTTTCGATGAATAGATGGACGTTTTGATTCTAAACCTTCAAATCCATTTTCAAGATAATTAGAATACCATTTGTAAAATGTACTTCTGGAAATACCAAACTCATCCAAAGTCCGTTTAACACCGATTTCTGAACGTGTAACAACTTCAATAATCTCGTATTTTTCACTTGCTGATAATCGCATATATTTCTTGAATTTACCAATTAATCCAATGAGTCCAAGGTTTTTTTTACGATATCATAGCGAACAATTAAATCGGCTACAATCTCCTTTAAACGCATGTTTTCTTTACGTAAATCAGAAACATCATTGCTCGTTGCTTCACGTGTTATATCGCCTGAAAGTCGCTTTTTACCAGCTTCCAAAAACTCTTTATTCCATTTATAGAATTGAGATTGTGAAATCGAATATTTTCGACATAGTTCAGCAACAGAAGTCTCTGCTCGTAAAGCTTCCATTACGATTAATATCTTTTGTTCAGCTGTAAAAATTCTTCGTGTATTATTACGAATATCTTTTACAAATTTTTCTGGAGTTTTCTTTTTAGAATTTGACATAATTAAAGTTAATGTTTTAATGAAAACACTAACTTAATTTTTAGGTCTTAACTGTCCACTTTTTGCTGAAGATTTACAATATACATGGAAACTTGGCAATGAAATTATTGGCAATGAGAAAACTTTAGGTTTTGTTTCTGATAAAGTTGGTGCTTACGATTTAACATTAGAAATTACTTCAGGAGTAACTTCTAAAACGATAAAAACAAAGGTTAATGTTACACAAGAATTATCTACTTACAGTAAATATATTTCTCAAGTCTTTGATTATTTGCCAGCAGTTGGACAATTCACAAATGCTTTACCAGCTTATGTAACAGGAGAAACTCAAGCTGATATGACAGCCAAAGCTGCTAAGGCTTTAGTAGGAGAAAAATCTACAATGATTACACTTGGAGGTTACGGAGGATATGTGGTATTTGGTTTTGACCATACGATTATGAACCAACCAAACAAACGCGATTTTAAAGTTTTAGGAAATGGTTTTGCTGGATCTTCTGAACCTGGAATTGTGATGGTTGCATATGATAAAAATAAAAACGGAAAACCAGATGACGACGAATGGTACGAAATTGCAGGAAGTGAGTACACGAATCCAAATACAATAAAAAATTATAGTATTTCTTATCAAAAACCAACCGAAGAAGATAAAATACCTAATCCTGAATATATAAAATGGGAAGATAACCAAGGAAAATCTGGTTTTAAAGCGAAAAATACGTTTCATAAACAACCATATTATCCAATTTGGTTTGGGCAGAATCAGTTAAAATTCTCAGGTACACTTTTGGAAAGCAATTATACAGAGAAAAATGGTATTTGGACTGGTAAACAATTGGCTTATGGTTATGTAGATAATGCACCAAATAATAGCGAAGATTCAAACATTGATATCGATTGGGCTGTTGATAAAAATGGTAATCCAGTTAAATTATTAGGAATCGATTTTATCAAAGTTTACACAGCAACAAATCAAGAAGCGGGTTGGTTAGGCGAAATCTCAACAGAAGTTGCAGGAGCTTATGATTTGCATTTATAATTTTTAAATAACATTCTAAATATTTTTATCCGAGGCTGTCATTTTTGGATGATGGTTTCGGATTTCTAAAAAAAAAATACATGAAAAAATTTTTACTTTCGATTTTTACAATAGTAGCAATTCAAACAAGTTTTGCACAAACAAAAGAATACACAAATGGTGTTTTTATTCTGAATGAAGATTGGTTTGGTCATGCAAATGGATCAATTAATTTTATGAATCCAGATTATTCTATTGATTATAATATTTACAAAACTGCGAATACCAATGAAGAGTTAGGTGTAACGCCTCCTTTTGCAACAATTTATGGTGATAATTTTTTCATTGTTTCAAAACAAGGAAATCGTTTAGTTGTAGCTGATTCGAAAACTTTACAGAAAAAAGCCAGCTTCGAAACAATTGGTGGAGACGGAAGAAGTTTTGTAGGTGTTGATGCTAAAACAGGATATTTAGGAACTTCAAGTGGACTTTATTTGTTTGATATTGAAAACTTGAAATTAGGATCTTTAATTGAAGGTGCTGATAAATTTGGTGCTTTAGCAAATATTATTCGAACTTCTACTTATGTTTTTGCCGTAACTCAAAAGGGTGGAATATTAGTAATTGATCCAAACACTCACAAAATTAAGCAAACGATTGCTGGAAGTTTTATTTCTGTAATACAATCTAAGGATGGAAATGTTTGGGGAGCATTGGCAAATAAATTAGTCAAAATAAATCCTGTTACTTTAGAAACGACAGAAATATCGATTCCAACGAAAACAATTCCGAATACTTGGGGAGCGTGGAATGCTGGAAGTTTTAGTGCTTCAACCCAAGAAAATTCAATTTACTTTTTCCCAGGCGCAGGTTGGTCTGTTAGTCCAACAATTGTAAAATATGATGTGGATAAAAATGAATTCAATGAGAATTTTGCTACAATTCCTGGTCAAGATACAAATCCTAAACAAATGCCTTATGGAGCAGGTTTGCGTGTAGATCCACGAACAGATGAGTTAATCATCATAACTACAACATCTCAATATAATAAGCACTGGATTCATAAATTTGATAATAAAGGAAATTTAACGAAAACAATTCCTTTGACTGATTATTATTGGTTCCAATCTTTACCTGTTTTTCCAGATAATGCAGCACCAATTATCAATGATTTAGAGACAACTTATCAAATTAACACAGCAACAACAATTGATTTGAAAGATAAAGTTTCGGATGTTGATAATTTATCAGCAGCGATTGTAAAAGATTTAGAAATCATTGAAAATGATGATGTAGCTGAAATTTCGATTAATGATAAGGAAGAATTAGTGATTAATCCACTAAAAAATGGAACAGCTAAAATTAAACTTTCTTTCAATTCGAATGGAAAAGTTGTTTCACAAAACATCACAATTTCATCAGCCGTTTTAGGTACAAATGATTTAGCTAAATCTGTTGTAAATGTTTATCCAAATCCTGTTAATAATGTATTGTTTATTGAAACAAATGAAGCTTCAAAAGCCGAAATTTTCGCTATTACAGGAACTAAAATGACAGAGAAAACACTTCAAAAAGGGAAAAATCAATTAGATGTTTCCTCTTTACCAAAAGGTGTTTACATCATAAAAGTTAACAATTCTACTTTCAAGGTAATCAAAAAGTAGTGTGTTATTTATTTGTGGAAAAAAGGTTGAGCATTGCTCAACCTTTTGTTTTTTTTAAATATTGATTCCGTACGTATTTTTTATTTCAGCCATCACAAAAGAGCTGTGTGTACTTCCGATGCTTTCTAAAGCACCCAATTTATTGAAAACAAAATCTTGATATTGTTTCATATCTAGAACTTGTACTTTTAAGATAAAATCATATTCGCCCGAAATATTATAACATTCCACCACTTCATCAATCAACAAAATATCTTCCACAAGTTTATTCCCAATTGTGCGATCATGTTGCTTTAGCTTGATGCTGCAAAAAACCATAAAGCCTTTGTTTAGTTTTTCGGCATCCAAAACGGCTCTATAATTTTTGATATAACCTTGTTGTTCCAACCTTTTTATGCGTTCAAAAACGGGCGAAGGAGATAAATTAACTAAAGCTGCAATGGTTTTTACTGTCAATTTCGAATCTTTTTGTAGAATTCTTAATAATTCTAAATCGGTTTGATCTAATGTTTCCATCCAAATAATATTCTTTTCAATACGATATTTTATCGTTGTTTAAGTGTTTTGTTTTGTAAAATTAATCATATTAAGTGGTATAATCTTATTTTTTCAAGTTTTACAATCGTTTATTTTGTCTTGTTACATTTGTAAAGAAATAAACAATAAATTATTGGGGAATCGTGTGAGAATCACGAGCTGTCGCGCAACTGTGAGTAATGGAAATTACAAGTCAGATTACCAATAGAAACAAAAGATGATACTTTCGCGATTTGAAGTCTGTCTGTCAAAATAGGTTTACTATTTATCAACTCGCGTTTGTGTTTTTTGAACATTAAAAAAACAATCAAAATGCAAACACAAATTTTAGGTTATCCAAGAATTGGCGCTAACCGTGAACTAAAAAAAGCCTGCGAAAATTATTGGGCAGGTAAAATTGAACTACAAGCTTTATTGCAAACAAGCCGTACAATTACCAAACAAAATTGGGCGCTGCAACAAGCTGCTGGTATAGATTTAATTCCGTGTAACGACTTTTCTTTTTATGATCAAGTTTTAGATTTTACGTTATCAGTTGGTGCAATTCCAGCGCGTTTCAATACGGTTGCGCTAAATAAAAAGAACACCGAATTAGACTTGTATTTTGCGATGGCAAGAGGCTTTCAAAAAGATAATTTAGATATTACAGCGATGGAAATGACAAAATGGTTTGATACCAATTACCATTATATCGTTCCAGAATTTGTAAAAAATCAAGAATTTAAATATTTCTCAAATTCTATCGTAAACGAATTTATCGCTGCAAAAAAAGAAGGTTTTAATCCAAAAACAGTTTTAATTGGACCAATTACTTATTTATTATTAGGAAAAGAAAAAGAAGAAGGATTTGATCGAATTGATTTAATTCAGAATTTATTGCCAGTTTACTTTGAAATTATTCAAGATTTAATCAATCATGGAGCAAATACAATTCAGTTCGACGAACCTTTTTTAGCTTTAGATTTAGACGAAAAATCGAAAACGGCTTATCAAGAAGTTTACAAAAAAATAAGAAAAGAATTTCCTCAACTTACGATTCAGGTCGCAACTTATTTTGATGGATTGAAAGATAATACAGCTTTAGCAATCAATTTACCAATTGATATTTTGCATCTTGATTTGGTTCGAGACGAAAATCAAATCGATGAAATATTGAATCAATTTCCTTCTCAATTAAAACTTTCTTTAGGTTTAGTTGATGGTCGAAATATTTGGAAAAATGATTTTCAAAAATCACTTTCAACCATAGAAAAAGTTGTGAACAAAATTGGAGAAAAACGTGTTATTATTTCAACCTCTTGTTCATTATTACATTCGCCTTGTGATTTAGATTTAGAAACAAATGAAAAAAATCTTCCAACAACAATCAAAGATTGGTTTGCATTTGCGAAGCAAAAATTGGAAGAAGTTGCTTTCTTAAAAAATTATTTTTCAAACCCGAATGACGAAAAATTGATTCAACAATATGAAGCGAATCAATTCTCTATCAATAATAGAAAAAATTCTCAATTAATTCATCAAACTCAAGTTAAAGAACGAGTAAATGCTATAAAAGATGAAGATTATAATCGTGCAAATAGTTTTGAACAGCGAAAAATTGTGCAACAAAATGTGCTGAATCTTCCACCTTTTCCTACGACAACAATCGGATCTTTTCCACAAACACAAGAGGTGAGAAGTTGGCGTGCGAAGTATAAAAAAGGAGAATTATCTGCCGAAGAATATGATGTTTTATTGAAACAAGAAACCAAGCGTACAATAGAATGGCAAGAGGAAATTGGCATTGATGTTTTGGTGCATGGTGAATATGAACGCAATGATATGGTGGAATATTTTGGTGAAAAAATAGCAGGATTTGTCTTCTCTAAAAATGGTTGGGTTCAGAGTTATGGAACGCGTTGTGTAAAACCGCCGATTATTTTTGGTGATGTTTATCGCCCTGTTCCAATGACGGTTTATTGGTCGAAATATGCACAATCTATCACAGAACAAAAAGTAAAAGGAATGTTGACAGGACCGGTTACGATTTTGCAATGGTCTTTTGTTCGAGATGATCAACCAAGATCTACGACGTGTAAACAAATTGCATTGGCGATTCGTGATGAAGTTTCGGATTTAGAAAAAGCTGGAATTAAAATTATTCAGATTGATGAGCCTGCAATTCGAGAAGGTTTACCATTGAGAAAAGATGAATGGCAAAATTATTTGAAATGGGCAGTTGATTCGTTCAAATTAGCCTCAAGTAATGTTGATGATTCTACGCAAATTCATACGCATATGTGCTACTCAGAATTCAACGATATTATTCAAAATATTGCTGATTTAGATGCGGATGTTATTACAATTGAATGTTCACGTAGTCAAATGGAATTGTTAAATGCTTTTTCAGATTTTAATTATCCAAATGATATCGGACCTGGAGTTTATGATATTCACTCGCCTCGCGTTCCGTCGAAAGAAGAAATGGTTGATTTGATAGAGAAAGCGGCAAAAGTTATTCCGGCAGATCAATTATGGGTGAATCCTGATTGTGGACTAAAAACGCGTCATTGGGAAGAAACCGAAAAAGCTTTAATTGAAATGGTTGCGGCGACAAAAGAATTAAGAAAAATATATACGCCAAAAGCGATTTAAGCTTAACATCCTACTTTTATGATTTAAGTAGTGTAGTGTTATTTATTTGTGAAGAAAGGTTGAGTAACGCTCAACCTTTTGTGTTTTAATAATAATTTATCGTTCGTTTTACAACATATTTCAATTCTCCATTAGTTGAAATAGAGGCTTTTATCCAATTGTTTTTCGAATCATATTCATACGAAACTTGATAAGAAGTTAAAACAGTTTGTCCATTTCGGAACGATTGTTTTTTAAAGTTGACAATTTCATTTTTCGAATCAAAATCAGCTTGATAGGCTAACGTTTTATTGGCATCAAATGATTGTAATTTAGAAATATTTCCATTCTCAAAAAACATTATTTTGCTCGAATTTCCAGCAATTTCTTCCTGAAAAATAGGCGTTTCTTTATCATAAATATAATACGATTTTCGTCCTTTTTTTCCATCAAAAGAAGTCATTTCATCCAAAACCAATAAACCATTTTTGTTATACGTCAAATTATTTTCACTAATTGTAGAACCTTCCACTTTTGTCGTGATTTTATCCAACTTATTCGAATAATTAAAAATCGTTTCATAATTAGATTTTGACGATTTCCCTTCGATTTTTTCTGTCAAGTTTATCAACCGATTTTTATTGTCATAAACGAAGTTTTTGTCCGAAGCAACTCGTTTTGGATCTTCACCATTGTTAATAACTGTATTCGTTTGTTTATCAATTAAATTTGAGTTGTTGTAGTCGTAATTAACATAGTTATAAACAGCTAATTTTCCTTGATAATCCAAATAATTTGTTCGCTTTATTAACAATCCTTTTTGATTAAATTCTAACGAAATTTGATTGTAAAACTCATTCTCCAAAAAAGGTAAAGTTGTGGTATTTCCTTTTGCGTCTGTTGCAGTTGAAGTCACTTTTTCGACCTTTCCTTTGAGATTAAAATCAGTTAAAGTTGTTTTAACTTCATAATCATTTGTCGAAATTTTTTGTGCAAAACTACATGTCGAAACAAGAATTGTACATAAAAGTATAATAGGATGTTTCATGATTAATTATTTCTTCAATTCATACCAAAAGCAATCCAAATCCCACATGTCCAGATGAAAAGTTTCAGTGACTTCGAAACCGATTTTTTCCAACACATTTCTTGATGCTGCATTCTCTGTATGTGTTATGGCATTTAGTTTAAAATCAGTCATATTTTCACGATAAAAATCCATGCAAGCTTTCGCAGCTTCTGTCGCATAACCTTTTCCCCAAGTTTCTTTTCGGTAACGGTAGCCAAAATCTAAGAAATCAAATCGATTGTTCATTGTTTCTTTTTCGGTCATGTATTTAAAACCAGTCCAACCAATCATTTTTCCCGATTCTTTCTCTATAACAGCCACTCGTCCATGTCCAAGTTCTTCATATTGTTTTTGGATATCTTCAATAATTTCTTTTGTTTCTTCAATGGTTTGAATAGGTTCTGCTTTTAGAAATTCATGAACTTCTGGTTGTGAATCCATTTCAAAAAAATCTTGTAAATCATCAATCGTAATAGGTCTGATGATTAACCGTTCTGTTTCGAGTGTTGGTAAATATTTCATTGAGTTATAGTTTTGATTAAAGATAGTATAAAATATAAAATCCTCGCAATTGCGAGGATTTTATCTATATTCTCAATACTAAAATCTAGTATCTAAAATCTTTTTTTATCCAACGATATTAATGATTTTTCCAGGAACAATAATGATGTTCTTTGGCGTACGATCACCCAATTGTTTGATTGTACGTTCGTCGTTCATTACAATTTCTTGAATTTCTTCTTTCGATAACGACAAAGGTAATTCTAACAAAAATTTCATTTTACCATTGAATGAAACTGGATATTCTTTAGCATCTGCAATCAACCATTTTTCTTCGAAAACAGGGAAATCTGCATGTGCAATTGACGTTTCATGTCCTAATTTTGACCACAATTCTTCTGCAATATGCGGTGCATAAGGAGAAATAATAATAGCCAAAGGCTCTAAAATTGCACGTTTAGTTGTTTTTAATTTTCCTAATTCGTTTGCAGCAATCATAAAAGTAGAAACCGATGTATTAAAAGAGAAATTGTTTACATCTTCGTCCACTTTTTTGATGGTTTGATGCAACACTTTCATTTCTTCTTTTGTTGGTTCATCTTCCGAAACAAAAAATGTTTCTTCTGTTCCTGAATGATATAATCTCCAGAATTTTTTCAAGAATGAATAAACTCCAGATAAACCTTGTGTATTCCATGGTTTAGACTGTTCAACAGGACCTAAAAACATTTCGTATAAACGTAAAGAATCTGCTCCATATTGATTACAAATATCATCAGGATTTAAGACATTGTAGTAAGATTTTGACATCTTTTCAACCTCACGTCCTGTGATGTATTTCCCATCTTCTAAGATAAGTTCTGCATTAGCAAAATCTTCTCTCCAAGTTTTGAATTTTTCTGTATCTAATTCGTCGCCTCCATCTTTTAACAACTTAACATCAATACGGATTGGTGTTGTTTCATGTTGATCTTTCAAAGATTTAGAAACAAAAGTATTTGTTCCATTAATTCTATATGCATAAGCGGTCATTCCCAAAATCATTCCTTGGTTAATCAGTTTTTTTGCATACTCATCCGTTGGAACTAAACCTTTATCGAATAAGAATTTTTGCCAAAAACGAGAATATAATAAGTGACCAGTAGCATGCTCAGATCCACCCATGTATAAATCTACATTTTGCCAATAATCAACAGCCTCTTTAGATACAAAATCGTTGTCGTTTTTTGCATCCATATAACGTAACCAATACCAAGAAGAACCTGCCCAACCTGGCATTGTATTTAGTTCTATTGGGAAAATAGTTTCGTTATTGATTAAACTATTGTCTACAACTTCGTTTGTTGTTGTATCAAAAGCCCATTTTGTCGCACGTCCTAATGGTGGCTCACCATCTTTTGTTGGCAAATATTCGTCAACTTCTGGTAAAATAATTGGCAATGCTGCTGTTGGAATTGTATAAGGCATTTCGTCTTTGAAGTAAACCGGAACCGGCTCTCCCCAATAACGTTGACGAGAGAAAACTGCTTCGCGTAAACGGAAGTTTGTTTTTCCTTGTCCAAAACCTTTTTCTTCTAAAGCTTCAATTGCTTTTGCAACCGCTTGTTTATAATCTAATCCGTTTAAGAAATCAGAATCTTGTAATTCGAATCCACCTTTTTCTGTAAAAGCAGCTTCAGAAATATCTTTTCCTTTGAAAATATTAATAATTGGTAAATTGAAATGATTTGCAAAAGCAAAATCACGTTCGTCACCAGCTGGAACAGCCATTACAGCACCCGTTCCATAAGAAGCTAATACATAATCACCAATCCAAATCGGAAGTTGTTTTCCTGTGAAAGGATGAATGGCATAAGCTCCTGTAAATTCTCCCGTAATATTTTTAGCATCTGCTAAACGATCACGTTCAGAACGTTTTGAAGTATAATCGACATAAGCATCAACTTTTGCTTTGTTTTCTGCAGTTGTAATTTGAGAAACTAAAGGATGTTCTGGTGCTAATGTTACATAAGAAACACCAAAAACAGTATCAGGACGAGTAGTGAAAACTTCAATTTTTTCATCGTTTCCTACAACATCAAAAAAGATTGATGCACCTTGAGATTTACCAATCCAATTTTTTTGAGATTCTTTGATCGGATCTGGCCAATCTAATTTATCTAAACCAGTTAACAAACGATCAGCGTAAGCCGTGATACGCATCATCCATTGTGTCATTTTTTTGCGCACAACAGGGAATCCTCCACGTTCAGATAATCCGTTAATTACTTCGTCATTCGCTAAAACAGTTCCTAAATCTGGACACCAGTTTACTTCTGCTTCTGCTAAGAAAGTTAAACGATATTTTAATAAAATTGCTTGTTGTTCTTTTTCAGAATAGGCATTCCATTGCTCTGCTGTAAAGATTTCGATATCATCATCCGCCACAGCGTTTACATTCGCATTACCTTCAGTTTTGAATGTTTCAACTAATTTTGAAATAGATTCAGCTTTATCAGTTGAATTATCATAATAAGAATCAAATAATTGATTGAAAATCCATTGTGTCCATTTATAATATTCAGGTTCTGAAGTTCTGATTTCACGATCCCAATCGTATCCCAAACCAATTTTTTTCATTTGGTTTTCGTAACCAGCAATCACATTTCCTTGTTTATCAACACCACCTTCGATATTCGTTGTTGTTGTAATCGCAGGATGTTGACCAGTTTGAATCGCATATTGTTCCGCAGGCAAACCAAAAGAATCGTAACCCATTGGGTGTAAAACGTTGAAACCCTTTAATTTTTTGTATCGAGAATATATATCAGACGCAATGTATCCAAGTGGATGACCTACGTGTAATCCTGCTCCAGAAGGATAAGGAAACATATCTAATACGTAAAATTTAGGTTTTTCTGATTGATTTTCAGCTTTGAACGTCTTGTCTTCAATCCAAAATTTTTGCCATTTTGGTTCGATTTCATTCGGATTATATTGCATTATTGGAAGTTATATTAAAATTAAATTTATGCAAATTTACATTTTTTATGTATCTTTTAGGATAGAATGGCGATATTTGTACATTAACAATCAACAACTAAACCAAATCCATGAAAAAAGAATTGATATTATATTATATCGGTATCCTTATTTTTTTTACTGTCCTTATTTTTTCTGTTCGTCATATTGTAAATACAACACGTATTTTTGTGGGGTACGAAGATGGTTTTAATCCTATTAATATCAAATGGAATTTTGATAAAAAGGATTCAACACTTCGTGTCAAAGATCCTATTTATGTCAGAAGTGATTATTATTTGATTGATTATAAAGACAAAGCATTCTTAAAAAAAGATACAGTTCTTTATGCTGAACTTTTTGAGGATTCATTGGCTGTAAAAGGAAATGTATTGAATTTGAAACCTCCTTATTTTTTGTGGAAAGAGGCAAAAAACGACACGTTGAAAGTTTTTAAACACAACATTACCTTGAAGTTTACGAAGCGAGAATAGTATTAAGCTTTCTGTAAATAGAACGAAAAAGTAGAGCCTTTTCCTATTTTACTTGTCACATAAATTTTCTGTTTATGAGCTTCTAAAATATGTTTTACAATTGCCAAACCTAATCCAGATCCACCATTGTTACGATTTCGAGATTTATCAATTCGATAAAAACGTTCGAAAATTCGGTCAATGTCTTCTTGTTTTATCCCAACGCCTTGATCTTTTATTGAGATTTGAATTTTATCATCATATTCTTCAAAATCGATGTCAATTTCTGTATTTGGATTAGAATAATTGATGGCGTTTACGATCAAATTGATTAAAACCTGTTGAATTTTCTGAATATCACCTACAACTTTTATTGGTTGATGAATAGGATAATTTAGAGAAATTTTGATGTTATTTTTTTCAGCTTTAATTTCTAATAAATCAATAACGTCTTGTACAAGCGCCGTCAAGTTGAAAACTGAAAATTCGATATTGATTCGTCCACGTTCAAGCTCTGCAATCATGTCCAAATCTTTGACCAAATAAATCAATCGATCAACCGATTTATTGATTCGGTTTAAGTATTTATCGCGAATAGATTCATCTTCAACTCCACCTTCAATCAAGGTTAATAAATATCCCTGAACTGAAAAAAGGGGCGTTTTTAATTCATGCGAAATATTTCCAAGAAAATCTCTTCTGTAATTTTCTCTCTCATTCAAAACATCAATTTCTTTGGATTGATCTTCTGTAATTGTAGAAATTTTTTGAGAAAGTTCTTCAAAATCCATTGTGCTGGATTGAAATTGTGGAATATTTTTCGAGATTTCAGTAAAATCTTTTCTTCGTTGATTTTTTAAAGAAAACCAATAAAATATTGATAATCCAATCAATAAAAGAAGCATTAAACTAATGAAAAATAGTTTTTCTTGGAGAATAAAATCAATATTTCCAAACCATAAAAAAGAGAACAAAACAAATCCTAAAGCCAAGAATAATGTACTGAGAAAGGCAAATAGAAAGATGTTTTGAACTTTGAAAGTTGAAGCCATTACGAGCTTTTAGTCATTTATTTTGTATCCAATTCCTTTGATTGTAGAGAAACGATCGTTCCCAAATTTTTCGCGTAATTTGCGCATATGTACGTCAATTGTACGTCCGCCAACTACAACTTCATTTCCCCAAACTTTCTCCAAAATTTCTTCACGTTTGAAAACACGTTCTGGATTTGAAGCTAATAAAGCAATCAATTCAAATTCTTTTCGAGGTAACAAAAAGTCTTGTCCTTGGTAATTTACTTTATAGGTTTCGCGGTTAATCTCGAAATTATTCAATTTGATGAATTCGTCTTTTGCCGCTTCGTTAGGTTGTTTTAATTTCAATAAAGCATTTAGTTTACTAATTAAAACTTTTGGTTTGATAGGCTTTAAAATATAATCATTTGCACCAGCATCATAGCCAGCTAATTGAGAAAAATCTTCGGCACGAGCAGAAAGAAAAACGACCAAAGTATCTTGAAAAGAATCTAATTTTCTCAACTCTGCACACATTTCCATTCCGTCCATTTGTGGCATCATTACATCTAATAGAATCAAATCTGGGCGAAAAATTTTGGCGTGTTTCAAACCTTCTAATCCGTTTTGAGCTGTTTCTACTTCAAAACCTTCTTTTTTTAAGTTGTAACCAATGAATTCTAAGATATCTGGTTCGTCGTCAACTAATAAAATTTTAATGTTCTTCATAATTGTTTGTAATAACTAAATAAAATTAGTCGATGTAAAATTAAGCTTAAATTTTAGGAGAAATTAGGTAAAAACATTTCTTAACATTCATTTAAAGTTACGATAATTTCATAACAATTACCTAACAAAACCTTTACAATTTCTAAAAATGTTTTTCATTGGATTGCAGCAACTTTGCCATCAAACAAACACGAATTATACAATCGCAATGAAACGCAATTTAACTTTACTTTTATTATTAGGTTCGGCAGCACTTTTTGCACAGACTAATATTAAATTAGAAGGAACTTTATTTGATCAAAAAACAAACCAACCACTTTCTGAAAAAACTTTTGTGGTTGAAGGATTAAATATTCAAGCAAAAACAGACGATAAAGGTCACTACGAAATTTCTGTTCCAGATGATACGTATCAACTGGATATTAAAGTAGACGGTTATCAATCTGTTTCTCAAAATTTATCAGATTCGAATACATTAAATATGTATTTGAAACCAGAAGATTTAAAAGATACAAAGATTGATTTATCTACAGCTGTTGTAACAGGTAGAAAAGATAAATCTGGAGAAGCTTCTTTACTTAATATTCAGAAAAAATCTGTAAAAATGGTAGAGAATATTGGTGCAGCAGAATTGGATCGTAAAGGTGTAAGTGATGCGGCTTCGGCAGTTGCGAAAATGGCTGGTGTTACAAAACAAGAAGGTACAGGAGATGTTTTTGTACGTGGATTAGGAGACCGTTATAATTATACTTCATTGAATGGTTTACCAGTTCCGTCAGAAAATCCTAGTAACAAGAATATTAAATTGGATTTATTTCCAACAGACGTTATTGATTATATTTCGTTGAGCAAAACATTCAATGTAAGAATGATGGCTGATTTTGGTGGAGCAAATATTGATATTTCATCAAAATTATATGAAGGAAATGGTTTATTAGAAATCGGAACAGGATTAAATTTGAATTCTAACGCGATTACCAATAAAAACTTCAATTTGCAAGATGGACCAAATTGGTTTGGTTTCCAAAAAACGAAAATTCCAGCAAACGCAACAACTGGATATCACTTTACAAATAGTTTCAATCCGCAATCTAAATCTGCTGTACCGGGAGGTTTCAATATAAAAGGAGGAAAAAGTTACAAGTTTGAAAACGGAGCAAAATTCGGATTCTTTGCAACAGCTGCTTTTGATAACTCAGCTCAAAGTATCGAGAAAGGTTTAGCGGCCTCTGTAAATGCAGAAGGAGCATATTTTAATAACTTTAAAAACTATACTAAAGATAGCTATAATACGAATACTACAGGAATGGTGAATTTGTATTATGATTTTAATCCAAATAATCGATTAAGAGCAAATAGTATTTTTATTAACAATACTTCTCAAAGTTTAGAAGAGTATAGAGGTTTTGTTATTGATTTAGTAAATGATGATAATCATGAAGGATTTATACGTAGAGGAACTTACGAAAAGAATCAAGTTTTTGTGAATCAATTATTAGGAGATCATAGATTGGATGATAAATCTGAGTTTCATTGGGGGATTTCTTACAATACTGTGAAACAAGATATGCCAGATCGTTTGCAAAATACGATGCGTTTGGATAAACAAACAGGTCAATATTTTTTAGCAACTCAAGATGCTTCGTTAAGTAACCGTTATTACCAAAATCTTAATGAGAACGAAATTTCGGCAAACTTAGAATATAATCGCGTTTTTGGTGGAGACTTGAAAGATTATAAAGCTAAAATCTCTGTTGGTTACCAAGGTAGACATAAAGAAAGAGATTTTGAGGCAAATCAATTTAATATGAAGTTTACAAGAAGTGGTATTCAAGCTGATCCAAATAATTTAGACGCAGTATTCAATCAATCAAATTTTGGAGAAGATAAATTGTTTACCATTACTACGTTCGATGAGGATGGAAAAGGAAACTATCGTGCTCAAACTTATAATGGACAAAAAGATATTCAAGTTGGTTTTGCTGAGGTAGAATATAATTTTACAGATCGATTAACAGCTGTTTTGGGCGTTCGTGCAGAATATCTTAAACAAAGTATTGATTGGTACACAGCTTTATCTAAAGGAGAACGCTCATTCGATCAATTCGAATTATTACCAAGTTTGATGTTACGTTATAAATTAACAGATAATCAAAACTTACGTTTTGCTACATCTAAAACATATACACTTCCTCAATTCAAAGAAACTGCCATGTTTGTTTATGAAGATGTAACAGAAACTTTCCGAGGAAATCCAATGTTGTATCCTTCGACAAATTACAATGCAGACATTAAGTGGGAATGGTTCCCTAAAAATGGAGAAGTAATCTCTTTTGGTGGTTTCGGAAAATATATTCAAGATCCAATCAATACAACAACAATTGCTTCATCATCTAATGATATTTCTTATGCAAATACAGGTGATTGGGGATATGCAATTGGTGCAGAACTAGAGGTTAGAAAAGCAATCTTGGATAACAAAACATCGAATCCAGAGCAGTTAACAATTGGTTTTAACGGAGCTTACATGTATTCTAATCAAGAGTTAGATAATGAGAAAGTGTATAACGAAACTTTGTTTAATGGACAACGAATCAATACCAATTTTACGAATAAAGAAGATGCATTTACAGGAGCTTCTAAATTTATTACGAATGCAGATTTATCTTATTCTAAGAAATGGGCAAGTGGAGGAAGTGTAATGGCGACTGTGGCTTATAACTATTTCTCTGATCGTATTTATGCGCTTGGAACTGAAACAAGAGGAAATCAAGTCGATAAAGGATTTAGCACATTAGATTTCATTTTACGTTCAAAATTGAATAAAAATATCGGAATCAATTTTTCTGCTAAAAACTTATTAAATCCTACAATAGACCGTGTACAAGAGAATTTGAATGGAGATGTAAAAACATTAAGTTATAAAAAAGGAATGAACTTCGGTTTATCTGTTAACTATCAATTTTAAAAACAAAATAAAACAAACACAATAAAACATTTAATTATGAAAAAATCAATTTTAAAACTATTTTTAGTAGGTGCATTTTCTACATTAGCATTAACAAGCTGTAGTAATAACGACGATAATGGAGTAGAAGAAACAAATCCTTCTGGCTTTGTTGCGAATCCTGCTGATTTTAAAGGTCAGTTGAAAAGTGGAGATAAAATTACATTAGATGCATCTAAAACATATTATCTAACAGGAGCTTTACAAGTAAATGAAGGAGCAACACTTACAATTCCTGCTGGAACTAAAATTATTGCCAATGGAGGTACTTCATCATACATAGCTGTAGCACAAGGAGGACAAATATTCTCTAACGGAACTTCCTCTAAACCTGTTGTATTTACATCAGAAAAAGGAACTCCAGGATCTTGGGGAGGGATTGTTTTATGTGGTAAAGCACCAATTAACAAAGCAAAAACAGCAACAGCAGAAGTTTCTGAGTTAACATATGGTGGTGATGTAGCAACAGATAATTCTGGTACAATCACATATACACGTATCGAGTATGCAGGTGCAATTTTTAATAACAAAAAAGAATTTAATGGACTTTCTTTATTTGGTGTTGGTAACGGAACTAAAATAGAATATGTTCAATTATATGCTGGTTCTGATGACGGAATTGAGTTCTTTGGAGGAACTGTTAACACAAAATATATCGTATCAAATGAAAACGAAGATGATCAATTTGACTGGACAGAAGGTTGGGTTGGTACAAACGAATATTGGTACGGAAAAGAAGGTCGTAACAAAGGAAATAGAGGTATAGAGGCTGATAATAATGATAGTAACAATAATTTAACACCATTCTCAAATCCAATTATTAAGAATGTAACTTTAATTGGTTTAGGTAAAGATTATGTAGGAGAAGGTGAAAATCAAGCGATTAAATTACGTCAAGGAACAAAAGGACAATTAGAAAATTTTGTTTTAGCAAACTGGGCAAAAGGTATCGATATTGAGCATGATGTTACTTTAGGTTGGACTTCAAAAGATTTATTAGTTAAAAATGTTCAATTTATTAATGTTAATACAGAATCAAGTGGAAAAACTTCTGCAGGTGCTGCTGTGGATGTAACCAAATTCTATTCAAAAGCTAACAATACTGGAGCTGGAAATGGTGTAGACACACCAACTTGGGCAAAAGGATGGACAGTAGGTCTATAATTAAATCCATATAAAGAAAAAACTTTTCTTATAAAAAAGTTCTTCGTGTTTGTAAATCGCTTTTTTGGGTTCTCCAAAGAAGCGATTTTCTTCTATTATAACTATTTTATTTTAAGTCATTAAAAATAGTTATTTAGAAAAATTCCACGTAAGCTAAACTATTCGTACATTTGCAGAACAATAACAGTTGATAACAATGGCATTAACAGAACAACAATTAGATTCGATTGGAGAAAAATTGGTTGAAAAATTCAAAACAGTTTACGATCCTGAGATTCCAGTTGATATATATGAATTGGGATTGGTTTACGATGCACAGGTGAATGCAGATGGTGAAGTAAAAGTTACCATGACCCTTACATCTCCAAACTGTCCTGTGGCTGAAAGTTTACCTGTAGAGGTAGAACAGCGCGTAGAAGAGATAGAATATGTAACGAAATGTTACGTAGAAATTACGTTCGATCCACCTTGGGATAGAGATATGATGAGCGAAGAAGCAAAATTCGAATTAGGAATGTTATAACTTAACATTCCTAATTTTTTTTGTATCTTAATCCAACAAATTCAAAACACTAAAACTTATGGGATATTTAGGCGTGATCGTTTTTCTTGGAATTATTTTCCTTTTTTTATTCGTCTTTACAGTAAAACAACAAACGGCGGTTGTTATTGAGCGTTTCGGGAAATTTAATAGTATTCGTAATCCAGGATTACAATTCAAAATTCCGATTGTAGACAGAATTGCTGGAAAAATGTCTCTTAAAATTCAACAATTAGACGTTGTTGTCGAAACGAAGACAAAAGATGATGTATTTGTTCGATTGAAAGTCTCTGTTCAATATCAAGTCATCAAAACTCAAGTTTATGATGCATTTTACAAATTAGATAATCCTTATACGCAAATAACTTCTTTCGTTTTTGACGTTGTCCGAGCTGAGGTTCCAAAACTTCGTTTAGATGATGTTTTTGAGAAGAAAGATGATATTGCGGTTGCTGTAAAAAGTGAATTGCAAGAAGCAATGAATTCATATGGTTACGAAATTGTCAAAACTTTGGTAACCGATATTGATCCAGATGAGCAAGTAAAACATGCGATGAATCGTATTAATGCTGCCGAACGTGAAAAATTAGCAGCGCAATATGAAGGTGATGCTGCACGTATTTTGATTGTAGAAAAAGCAAGAGCCGAAGCAGAATCGAAGCGTTTGCAAGGACAAGGTATTGCGGATCAACGTCGTGAAATTGCAAAAGGTTTATTGGAATCTGTAGATGTTTTGAATGGAGCAGGAATTACGTCACAAGAAGCTTCTGCGCTAATTGTGGTGACGCAACATTATGATACATTGCAAGCGATTGGAGAAAAATCTGGAAGTAAATTAGTTTTGTTGCCAAATTCACCAACTGCCGCTTCGGAAATGTTAAATACAATGGTTACTTCTTTCACGGCGGCACATGAATTGAACGAGTATCAGATAAAGAAAGATGAACCAACTCAGCACAAGAATAAACCAAATACAGGAGATTCGTTTACTTTTCCAGAACATCCTTAGAAAAATGTAATGAGTAAAATTCTTAATAGTAAAGTAATAATATTTGTTTTCTTATTAATAGTTTTCTATTTGTACTTTTTTAAAAGTGATTTTACAAATGGACAAAATCAAACTGAATTAGATTATTCTGTAAATATTATTTTTAATAATAATTATAAAGAAGATAAAGTAAAATCAGCATCTTTTACAATTATTGGAAATAATCCCGAAACGAATAAAATTGATTCTTTTAAAGATGGTAGATGGTTTTCTAACGTGAGTGATTCAATCGAAAAAGGAGATACGGTTTTTAAAATGAAAGGAAAAGACTATTTTTTAATTAAAAAGAAGAATTACATTTTAAAAATTAATTTAGAAAAGAATCAACAAGGAAAATTTATAGAAGTTTTAAAGAGATAATGTAAAAGCCACTTCATCGAAGTGGCTTTTACATTTATACTTAATACATTTTACTTTTTACAATAAAAATTATCCAACTTGAACACCGTTTGGCGTTTCTTCTTCTGGATTTACAAACGTTAATTTTCCGTCTACTTTATCAGCGAATAATAACATTCCGTTCGATTCGATTCCACGAATTTTACGAGGCGCTAAATTTGCTAAAACCATCGCTTGTTTCCCAACGATTTCTTCTAACGTAAAATGTTCTGCAATACCAGAAACAATTGTACGAACGTCCATTCCTGTATCTACTTTTAGTTCGAATAATTTGTCTGCTTTTTCAACTTTCTTCGCTTCTAAGATAGTTCCGATACGGATATCCATTTTTTGGAAATCATCAAAAGAAATCAATTCTTTTTGAGGTTCTGCGTTTGGATTTGTCATATTATTTTTGACTTTACTTTCGTTTAATTTATTGATTTGTGCTTCGATTGCTTCGTCTTCAATTTTTGCAAAAATTAATTCAGATTGTCCTAATTGATGTCCAGCTTTTACAAATTCGTCTGTTGATTCTAAATCATCCCAACTCATTTTTTCTACATTCATCATAGTCAACATTTTCTCAGAAGCGAATGGAATAAATGGTTCTCCTAATTGTCCTAATGCCGCAGCAATTTGCGTAGCGGCATACATAATTCCTTTTACAGCTTCTGGATCATCACCTTTTTTCCAAGGTTCTTGCGCTTGTAAAAATTGATTTCCAAGACGAGCCAAATTCATATATTCTGTCAACGCAGCACGGAATTCATATTTCTCTAAATGATCACCAATGCGCTTTGCAAAATATTTGATTTCAGTTAATTCTTCAAATTCAATTGTTTTTGCAGGAACAATTCCTTCGTAATATTTGTGAGAAAGAACCATTACGCGGTTGATAAAGTTTCCTAAAATTCCAACTAATTCAGAATTATTTTTAGTTTGGAAATCTTTCCACGTAAAGTTATTGTCTTTATTTTCAGGCATATTCGCCGTTAACACATAACGTAATGTATCTTGTTGATTCGGGAAATCTTCTAAATATTCGTGTGCCCAAACTGCCCAATTACGCGAAGTTGAAATTTTATCATCTTCTAAATTCAAGAATTCATTTGCAGGAACATTATCAGGCATAATGTAATCACCATGCGCTTTCATCATTGTAGGGAAAATGATACAGTGGAAAACGATATTATCTTTTCCGATGAAATGAACCAATTTCGTTTCTTCGTTTTGCCAATAATCTTTCCAGTTTTTACCGTTTTTTTCTGCCCATTCTTGCGTGAAAGAAATGTAACCGATCGGTGCATCAAACCAAACATACATTACTTTTCCTTCGGCACCATCAACAGGAACAGGAATTCCCCAGTTCAAATCGCGTGTCATTGCACGAGGTTTCAAACCATCGTCTAACCAAGATTTTACTTGACCATAAACACTCGATTTCCAATCATTTTTGTGACCTTCTAAAATCCATTTTGATAAGAAATCTTGGTATTGATCCAATGGCAAATACCAGTTTTTAGTTTCTTTTCTGATTGGCGTATTTCCAGATAAAGCAGAACGAGGATTAATCAATTCTTCTGGGCTTAATGTTGAGCCACATTTTTCACATTGATCTCCATAAGCATCAGGGTTTCCACATTTCGGACATTCACCACGAATGTATCGATCCGCTAAAAATTCGTGCGCATCTTCATCGTAAAATTGTTCCGTAACATCTTCTGTAAACTTGTTGTTATCATATAACGTTTTGAAGAAATCTTGAGCAACTTCTCTGTGTTTATCTGATGTTGTACGAGAATAAATATCGAACGTTACACCAAAATTAGCCAATGTATTTTTGATATTTTCGTGGTAACGATCAACAATGTCTTGAGGCGTAACGCCTTCTTTTTTGGCACGAATTGTAATTGGAATACCATGTTCGTCAGAACCTCCAATAAATGCTACATCTTTTCCTTTTCTTCGTAAAAAACGTGCATAAATATCAGAAGGAACGTAAACACCTGCCATGTGACCAATGTGCAATGGTCCGTTAGCATAAGGTAAAGCCGCTGTAATTGTATATCTTTTTGGTTGACTCATTTGCTTAAAATCTATAAGCGACAAAGATACGATTTGTTGTTTGTTTTGTTAAAACCTTTTTCTAATTTTATAAGGTTAATCAATTGATGAAGGAATGAATATTAGGAAAGAGGAGAAAAGTGATTATGAACAAGTTTTTAAATTGATTGAAAAGGCATTTGAAAATGAAGAATATAGCGATCGTCGTGAACAATTTTTAGTTGAACGATTACGAAATTCTGATGGTTTTGTTCCTGATTTGTCTATTGTTTTTGAAATGAATGGACTTATTGTTGGTTATGTTTTATTGACAAAGATTAAAATTAATCATTCTAATTCTTCGTATGATTCTTTAGCGCTTGCTCCTGTAGCGGTTTTACCTAATTATCAGGGAAATGGAATTGGTGGTCATTTAATAGAATTTGCGCATAAGAAAGCGAGAGAATTAGGTTTTGAATCTGTCATTTTATTAGGTCATCCAACTTATTATCCTAAATTTGGTTACCGAAAAGCATCTGACTTTGATATTCAGTTACCTTTTGATGTTCCAGATTAAAATTGTATGGCAATTGAGTTGGAGGAAGATGCGCTGAAAAATGTAAATGGAATGGTAGAATATCCGAAAGAATTCTATCAATAATTAAAATATTTCCTATGGAAGAAAAAGCTGTTGTAACACCAGATGAGGTGGTAACGGATACAATTACGAATTTATTTACGTATGCTAATTATTTTTTGGTTGCAGCGCTTGTTGTGTTGTTAACGTATATGACGATTCGTGATTTTAAGAAAAAACAACGCGAAAAGAAATTGGCACAAGAACGTGAATCGTACAACAATCAGTTTGATAACGAAGAGGAAAAAGAAGACTTATAAATCATAAAAATAGCCACCCAATTTTGAGTGGCTATTTTGTGTTTATATCAATTTAATTATTGACCTTCTTCTTCAGGAATTTCATAGTTTTCGCCTACGCTTTCACTACCACTTCCTTCGATAATTGGACCTGGATCATACATTTCATCATATTGATGGAATCCGTATGTATTCGAACAATCCCAATGTTTTTCAATGTCCTTAGGTTTATCAAATTTATCTCCAGCTGTTACGCCAAATTTTCCGCCTTCTTTGTAAACGCCTTGCATATAGTAAGCCCAAATTGGCATAGCTGTATTGGCTCCTTGCCCTGTGGCTGTACTCGCAAAGTGAGCAAATCGGTCTTCTGCACCAACCCAAACTCCAGTAACTAAATTTGGTGTTAATCCCATAAACCAACCATCAGAGTTTTCGTTTGTTGTACCTGTTTTACCAGCAATTTCGGCAGTCATTCCGTAGCGATTTCTTAATCTCGCACCAGAACCTCTATCTATAACACCTTTCATCAAATCAATCATAGTGTACGCTACGTTTTCATTAACAACTTCTCGTGTTTGAGGTGTATAATCTTTGATAACTTTTCCTTGTTTATCTTCTATTCTTAAGATTAATTGCGGTTTAATGTAAATACCACCATTTGCAAAAGCACTCATCGCACCAACCATTTCATACAATGATAAATCGGCAGAACCTAATGCAATTGTAGGGTCTTTTACGATAGGAGATTCAACTCCAAGGTCACGAGCCATTTGAATTACAGGTTCTGTACCTGTTTGCATAATCAAACGAGCAGCGACAATATTTGTTGAATAAGCTAATGCAGTTCTTAAATCTTGAGATCCACCATATTTACCATTAGCATTTCGAGGAGACCAATTTCCTGGAATTCTCTCATTAGAAACAGTATGACAAGGTGTTAATCCTAATTGATTAATCGCTGTTGCATAAACAAACGGTTTGAACGTAGAACCTACCTGACGACGTGCTTGTTTTACGTGGTCAAATTTGAAATAATTCCAATCGATTCCTCCAACCCAAGCTTTGATTGTTCCATCTTTTGGATCCATTGACATTAAACCAGCTTGTAAAATATGTTTGTGATATTCGATTGAATCCATCAATGTTTTTCCTTTTTTGTACTGAATTCCGTTCCATGTAAAGAACTGAACAGAGTCGCGAGGTGTATTGAAAACAGTTTCGATTTCAGCTTCAGATTTTCCTTCGGCTTTCATCTTTTTATACAAATCTGTACGAGCCATTGCTTGCTTAAAGATTTGTGTTCTTTTTGCAGCAGAAATATTATAAAATGGTGCTAAACTACGTCCACGTTGCTCTCCAAAGAATTGATCTTGTAAAACTTTTAATTGTTTTTTAACCGCTTCTTCAGCTAAATTTTGCATTCTTGAGTCTAACGTTACATAAATTTTTAGACCATCTTTTTCAAGGTTATAAGACTTTCCTGTTTCTTTCTCATAATCAACCATCCATTGCTGAATTTCCTTTCTCAAAGCAGATTTGAAATATGCTGAATGTGATTCATCATGTTTCATAATATCTTGCTTATCTGTAACTAAAGGAGCGACTTTAGCAGCCTCACCCTCTGCTCTAGAAATCTTGTTGTATTTCATCATTTGTTCTAATACAAGATTTCTTTTTTCTGTAGATAATGCAGGATTTTTTATAGGGTTGAATTTCACAGGATTTTGAAACATAGAAACTAATGTTGCAGCTTCGTCCAAGTTCAATTCTTTTGTTGTTTTATTGAAATAAACTTTAGAAGCAGATTCAATTCCTTTTGCACCATAGATAAAGTCAAACTTATTGAAGTACATCGCAATGATTTCTTCTTTTGTATACAATTTTTCTAATTGAACAGAAGTTACCCATTCTTTTAGTTTTTGTAAACCACGTTTCACCTTATTAGAAGAAGGGTCTTTTGTGTACAACTGTTTTGCTAACTGCTGTGTAATTGTAGATCCACCTCCTGAATCACCACCTGAAGATATAGCACGGAAAGCAGCTTTAATATCTACACCTGAATGATCAAAGAAACGAACATCCTCTTTTGCTAACAATGCGTCAACCAAATGTGGAGGTAAATCTTTGTAATCAACTGGTGTTCTGCGTTCTGCTTCGAAACGATCTAACAAAACACCATCAGAAGAAATAATTTCTGATGAAACATAAATATCAGGATTTTCTAAATCACGTACATTGGGAATTTCACCTAACCATCCGTTAGATGTCGCCCAAAAGATTCCGAAAATTCCTAATACGGCACAAAAAAACAGTACCCAAATGGTAACGATTATTTTTTTGGCTAATGAAAAGCTATTGAACTTCTTTTTTGCTTTAGAAGTTGCGCTTGTTTTAGGATTTTTATTGTTTTCCATTCTGTATTATTCAGCTTTATCAACAATCAAACTAATGTCTTCGATTCCTTTCAAATTCTTTGTTCGCATACCTTGCCAAACTTTTAGTTGATAGCGACCAGAGTCTTTTATTGGTAAATTTTCACGATAAACCAACATCATTTCTTTTGTTGTCATTCCTTTACCAATCCAGCTTCCATCGGGATTTGCAATGTAATACTGTAAGGTATCAATCATTTCGTTTCCTTTAGGATCGATGAATTTCGTGAACAAATATAAGTTACTATATTCATACGACGTATTATTTCTTAACACAAATCCAATGTTAACAGCCGAAGGTTTTGGATCTTTTACATCAAACGTAAAGGTTTGAGGTTGATTACTCTTCCATTCGTCTTTCACATCTTTTGTGTCTTGATAATAATGTTTAGCCTCACAACTAAACAATAAAAAGACTAAAATAAAAAGCAAACTACTGTTGCGTATCATTTGGTTTTGGCCCACGATTAAATCTTTTTTTACTTCGATTCTTCGATTTATTTGGATTCGGTTGAGAATTATTTGTATGATTCTCGTCCTTAGTTTTCGGTTTTTGCTCAGCATTTTGATTATTTTGCTGAGGTTGTTTTTTTGGTTGTTGAGTTGACTGATTAGCCTGATTTGTTTGATTATTTTGTTGGCTATTATTGCTCGGTTTATTCGGTTTTCGCTTTTGTTGATTGCGATTGCGATTATTTCCTTGCGGCTTTTGCTGATCAGTATTTGGTTGAGCTTGTTGCTCTTTTGCCTGAGTTGGCTGTTGCTTCTCTTTTGGCTGATTTTGTTGTTGCTGATTCTGATTAGGATTCGAATTTTTGATCGGTCTATTTTGATTATTCTTTTTAGACTGATTTGGATTCTTTCCTTGTTTATTTTCAGGACGATTTGCTTTATCTTTGGCTTCATTAGGCTGTTTTTGTTTTGCCATCTGAGGTTTTAGATTATTAGTATTCGCCGCAACTTTTTCGTTTCCAGAATTTTGATTATTCTTAATTCTTTTACGTTTTTTGTTCTGTTTTTCTTTACGTTCAAAACGTTCTAAAGAATCTTCACCAATTACATCTGTAAAATCTGGTTTCGATTCCTCTACATTTTTAGCTAAATCTTCTAAAGGTTCAGTTTTTAGACCTTTTGCAGTAATTGCTAAAAACTCTTGAATATCGTCTACCGAAAATTTGTACCAAACAATTCCTCCTTTATCATAAGCGAACCACATTTCTTTCTTGAAAACATCTATTTTAACACAATGTGCCCAACCTTTTTCAGTTTCGAAACGGCTTTCCATTGATGGAAAACTATTTAATGCATCTAAATATGAATCTAATTCAAAATTTAAACAACATTTTAATTTACCACATTGTCCAGCTAACTTTTGCGAGTTAATTGACAATTGTTGATAACGTGCTGCAGCAGTGCTCACAGAGCGGAAATCTGTTAACCAAGTAGAACAACATAATTCGCGTCCACAAGATCCAATTCCACCAACTTTTGCTGCTTCTTGACGATATCCGATTTGTTTCATTTCAATTCTTACGCCAAATTTCCCAGCGTATTCTTTGATTAGTTGTCTGAAATCTACACGTCCTTCTGCTGTATAATAAAATGTAACTTTCGCCCCATCTCCTTGGTACTCAACATCACAAATTTTCATTTCCAAATTAAGGTTTTTCGCCATAATTCGAGAATCAACCATTGTTTGTTTTTCTCTATCACGAAACTCTACCCAAGTTTCTATATCTTTTTGGTTCGCTTTGCGATAAACCTTCTTGACATCTTCCGCAGTCCACGAAAGATTCTTTTTTTTCATCTGGATTCTAACAAGCTCACCCGTAAGTGTAACAACCCCAATATCATGACCGGGCGTTCCTTCAACAGCGATTACATCGCCAATATTTAGAGATATGTTGTTTTCGTTTTTATAATAAAACTTTCGATCGTTTTTGAAACGAACTTCCACAAAATTGAACTTTTCTTGTCCATTTGGAAGTTGCATATTCGATAACCAATCAAAAACTGATAATTTTCCACAACCATCAGTGCCACAAGCACCATTATTGTTACATCCTTTCGGAAGGCCATTAGAAGTTCCACAAGATCCACATCCCATGCTTCTATAATTTTTTTAAATGACAACACAAAGGTATGAAAATATTTTTCTGAATTTGTGAAATCATTTCGGTTATGAAATTGATTTTAAATTGAATCAAAAACTTCTGAAAATGAATAGGTTTTATCTAATCTAACCCCTTTTTCTGTTAATTTTAACGTAGCTAATTCGTTGACATGGTCATGTTCAAAAAACAAAATATATTCATTTTCGACTGCTTTTTGTAAAAACGTTCCTTTTTCTTCAACTGTTATTAAAGGTCGTGTATCAAACCCAATTACATAAATTAATGGAATATGCCCTACAGTTGGGATTAAATCTGCGATATAAACTATTTTTTTGCTTTTATATGTAATGATTGGTAACATTTGCTTTTCGGTATGTCCATCCACAAATAAAATATCAAAACCAAGTGGAGAATTTTCTAAAATAGATCCATTTTGAGGCAAATCAATCAAATTAAGTTGTCCACTTTCTTGTAGAGGTAAAATATTTTCTTTCAGGAAAGACGCTTTTTCACGTGGATTTGGATTTACTGCCCAATCCCAATGATTCGCATTCGACCAAAATTTTGCGTTTTTGAATGAAGCTTCTAAATAATCTTTCTCTTTGTTGTATTGAATTGCGCCACCACAATGATCAAAATGCAAATGCGTCAAGAAAATATCTGTAATATCATCGCGATGAAAACCATGTTTGGCTAAAGAGTTATCCAAAGTAGCATCGCCCCATAAATAATAAAAACCAAAGAATTTTGCATCTTGTTTAGTTCCGATTCCTGTATCAATCAATATTAATCGTTTACCATCTTCGATTAATAGACATCTCATCGCAAGGTCGATTAAATTTCTATCATCAGCAGGATTGGTTTTATTCCAAATCGATTTTGGTACAATTCCGAACATTGCGCCGCCATCTAATTTAAAATTTCCTGTTTCTATTGTATATAATTTCATTTTTATGTGGTTTTATTTTGTTGAATTTTCGTTTTACGAAGATAAAAAATAGAATATTATTTAAAATAAATATCTATTATAGAATTGAACGACTTAAATTTGCAAAAATTTTGATACAATGGCAAAAGAAGTTCGTGTAAGATTTGCGCCAAGTCCAACAGGTGCGTTACACATCGGAGGAGTCCGTACTGCGTTATACAATTATCTTTTCGCAAAACATAATAACGGAAAATTCTTATTAAGAATAGAGGATACAGACCAAACACGTTATGTGGAAGGTGCTGAACAATATATTATCGATTCGTTGAAATGGTTAGGCTTAACTCCTGATGAAGGTGTTGGTTTTGGTGGAGATTTAGGTTCTTACCGTCAATCAGAGCGTAAAGAAATCTACAAACAATATGTAGACGAATTATTAGCTTCTGGAAATGCATATTATGCGTTTGATACGGCAGAAGAATTAGACGCTGCACGTGCAAAAGCAGACGAAAATAAAGAAACATTTATTTATAATTGGTCGACAAGAGGAAAGTTGAAAAACTCATTGTCAATGACAGAAGCTGAAACAAAAGCTTTAATTGAGAATGGAACGCCTTATGTGATTCGTTTCAAAATTGATGATTCTCGTACAGTTTTATTGAATGATATGATTCGTGGAAAAATCACGATTGATGCATCAACTTTAGATGATAAAGTTTTGTTTAAATCTGATGGAATGCCAACGTATCACTTAGCTAATATTGTGGACGATCATTTGATGGGAATTTCTCACGTAATTCGTGGAGAAGAATGGTTACCATCAATGGCTTTACATGAATTATTGTATGATGCATTTGGTTGGGAAGCACCTTGTTTCGCACATTTACCATTAATCTTAAAACCAGAAGGAAAAGGAAAATTAAGCAAACGTGATGGAGACAAACACGGATTTCCAGTTTTCCCAATGGAATGGAAAACAGAAGAAGGAATTGCAAAAGGATACAAACAAGAAGGTTATTTCCCAGATGCAGTATTGAATATGTTAGCATTATTAGGATGGAATTCTGGAACTGATCAAGAGATTTTTACAATGGAAGAATTGATTCAATTATTTTCATTAGAAAAAGTTTCAAAATCGGGTGCACGTTTTTCACCAGAAAAAGCAACTTGGTTTAATCATCAATATTTACAACAAAAATCTGTTGAAGAATTATTGCCATCTTTCGAAGAAGTTTTAAAAGAAAACGGAATCGAAGCTAATCCAGCTTTAGATGCAAAAGTGGTTGAATTGTTAAAAGAAAGAGCAAACTTTGTAAAAGATATTTTCGAACAAGGTCAATTCTTTTATATAGCTCCTTCTACTTACGATGAAAAAGCTACTAAAAAAGCTTGGAAAGATGATTCGAAAGAGATTTTAGGAAAATTTGTTGAAGTTTTAAATTCATCAGAATTTACTTCAGAAATTTTACACGATGCAATGGCAGAATTTGTTACAAATCAAGAAATTGGATTCGGAAAAATCGGAATGCCTTTGCGTCTTAGTTTAGTTGGTGCTTTACAAGGACCAGATGTTCCTGTAATTATGGCAACTTTAGGAAAAGAGGAAACGATTGCACGTATCAACAAAGCGATTGAAGTTTTAGGATAAAATTATTTCTATCATAAATAAGAAAGCCATTTGCATTGCAAATGGCTTTTCTTTTATAAATTGATTTTGACTTCGTCTAATTGATTAAGTTCTTCTTGAGAGAATATTCGATAATTGACTTTAAATGTTTTGCCAAGCGGAACTTCTAACGAAAAACCTCCAGCGCCGATAGCATCGATCACATCTAATTCAAAATGTGCATGTTTCCAATATTCAAACAAATCTTTGTCAATCCAAAACTCAACTCCATCAATTTCTCCTATGCAAACATCTTTGTATCGAAGATAAAATTCTCCTTTTCTGAAACATTGCGGTTGCGTTCCTTCACAGCAACCTCCCGCTTGATAAAGCATTAAATCGCCATGTTTTGCTTTTAATTCAACTAGAAGTTTTTTTGCTTTATCAGATGCAGATATACGATTAATTGATTTCATACAGAAAAATTTTTTTTTAAGTTGTACTAGCTATATCTAATACTATTCGACCATCAATTTGACCTTTTTTCATTTTGTCAAAAACATCATTAATGTCTTCTAATTTAGCTGGTGTTACAGTAGCTTTTACCAAACCTTCGTTAGCAAAATCTAATGCTTCTTGTAAGTCTTTTCTTGTTCCAACAATAGAACCTCTTACGGTGATTCGTTTTAGAACAGTTTCAAAAATAGGTAGTTCGAATGATCCTGGAGGTAATCCGTTTAAAGCAATTGTTCCTTTACGTCTTAATACATCAATTCCTTGTTTAAAAGCAATTGGAGATACTGCAGTAATTAGAGCTCCATGCATTCCGCCAACTTCTTTATGCAAAAATTTTCCAGGATCTGTATTTTTAGCATTTACAGTTATATCAGCTCCAAGTTTTGTTGCTAGATCTAGTTTGTCATCAGCAACATCTATAGCAGCTACTTTCAATCCCATTGCTTTTGCGTATTGTACAGCAACATGTCCTAAGCCTCCAATTCCAGAAATAGCAACCCACTCTCCAGGTTTAGTATCCGTTTCTTTTAATCCTTTATACACTGTTACACCAGCACATAAAATTGGAGCTATTTCTAGAAAGTTTGTATTCGATTTTAAATGCCCTACATACCTAGAGTCTGCAATTACATATTCAGCAAATCCACCATCTACACTATATCCACCATTTTGTTGAGCTTCGCAAAGTGTTTCCCATCCAGTAATACAATGATCACAACATCCACAAGCGCTATATAACCAAGGAACACCAACAGCGTCACCTTCTTTCACTTGAGCTTCTGGTCCACATGCTACGACAATACCAACCCCTTCGTGTCCAGGAATTAAAGGCATTTTAGCTTTTACAGGCCAATCTCCATCAATTGCATGCAAATCTGTATGACAAACACCACATGCGATTACTTTTACGAGAACTTCATATCGCCCAGGAGTTTTTACTGGAACTTCTTGAATTTTTAAAGGTTGTCCATATCCTTGTGCAACCGCCGCTTTCATTGTTTTTGGAATCATAATATTATGGTTTTAAATTATTATTAAAATAGATATCAATGGTAGCATTTTTAAATGTTTTGACTAGAAGAATCCAAGTTTCTTTTTGCTGTAAGAAACTAACATATTTTTAGTTTGACGATAATGATCTAACATCATTTTGTGGTTCTCACGTCCGATTCCAGATTGTTTATAACCTCCGAAAGGCGCTCCAGCAGGATAACTATGATATTGATTAACCCAAACACGTCCGGCTTGAATAGCACGAGGAACTTGGTATAATTGATGAGCATCACGCGTCCAAACACCAGCACCTAAACCGTATATTGTATCATTAGCAATTGCAATCGCTTCTGCTTCATCTTTAAAAGTTGTCACAGCTAACACAGGTCCAAAAATCTCTTCTTGGAAAATACGCATCTTGTTATTTCCTTTAAATAATGTTGGTTTGATGTAATAACCATTTTCGATATCTCCTTGTAAATGATTAGCATCTCCACCAGTTAAAACTTCTGCACCTTCTTCTTTTCCTAATTTAATATAACTTAAAATTTTGTCATATTGAATTTGAGAAGCTTGCGCACCAATCATTGTTTCTGGATCAAGAGGATTTCCTGCTTTAATCATATTTACACGTTCTACAACTCGTGCAATAAACTTATCATAAATAGATTCTTGAATCAATAATCGCGAAGGACACGTACAAATTTCACCTTGATTAAGTGCAAATAATACTGCACCTTCAATTGCTTTGTCTAAGAAATCATCATCATGATCCATCACAGATTCGAAGAATACATTTGGTGATTTTCCACCTAATTCTAAGGTAACCGGAATAATATTTTCTGTTGCATATTGCATCACGAAACGTCCTGTAGCTGTAGATCCTGTAAATGCAGCTTTCGATACTTTAGGATTTGTCACCAATGCGCGACCTAATTCTCCACCAAAACCATTTACAATGTTAACAACTCCTGGAGGTAATAAATCTCCAATTAATTCGAATAGATATAAAATCGAGATAGGAGTAGATTCAGCAGGTTTTAAAACCACACAGTTTCCAGCAGCTAACGCAGGAGCTAATTTCCAAACCGCCATCAAAATTGGGAAGTTCCAAGGAATAATTTGCGCAACAACACCAATTGGCTCGTGGATAATAATTGAAACTGTATCTTTATCTAATTCGTTGATAGAACCTTCCTCAGCACGAATTACCGAAGCAAAATATCTGAAATGATCGATTGCCAAAGGAATATCAGCATTCAACGTTTCACGAACTGGTTTTCCATTATCGTAAGTTTCTACAGCCGCAACATTTTGTAGATTTTCTTCGATTCGATCTGCAATTTTATTCAAAATAATGCTTCGTTGCGTTGGCGAAGTTTGACTCCAACTTTTGAAAGCTTCGTGAGCAGCATCTACCGCCTTTACTAAGTCTTCTTCTGAAGAATGCGCAGCTTTTGTAAAAACTTTTCCAGTAAGTGGCGTTACAACATCAAAGTATTTTCCATTTGTAGGTGGCGTAAATTGACCATTGATGTAATTGTCATAATGATCTTTGAATGTAGGTACATTAACTAAGTTTCCCATTTTATTAAAATTTTTTGTGAATTAAATTTTTTCTAATTTATTCAAATTTGTTCAATAATTATGTTTAGAAAAAGTTAATTCTATTTGGTATAAAATTTGTACATTTGGCATCCGTCAATTATTTATTGACAATTTATTTATGGGGCTGACTGGTTTTGACAGCAAGGCCAATGGGTAAGTAAGCATGCAGTGATAGGTTGTGTACTCACTTTAATCAGGCACTTCAACTTTTTAACTGGCAACGAAGAGTACGCTTTAGCTGCATAATTCTGAATTTTAGTAAGAATACGCCACGTCTATACTAGGTATAGAAGCTGAATGTCCCTCAAAAGCCTTGACTTACGGCGTTTGATACAGGGACACGGGAAAGTAAGAATAGAAACCTTAGTGCATCGGATAGGTTTCGAGATTTTAGATGATAAGCGGATGACAGAGTGTTTATTCTCAGGATTTCGTCGAAAATTAATAATAAACTAAGCATGTAGAAAGCTTATTTGTTGCTTGTTTGGACGCGGGTTCGAATCCCGCCAGCTCCACAAATCTCCTTTAAAAAGTTTTAAAGGAGGTTTTTTTATTAAGAAAACTAAGGTTCCCAAATAATACGTGTCATCACATCAAGGTTGGTTCCTGTATGTTTGGTGATAGAAACTCCAGTAACCAAACCAATCATTAAATTGTGTTGAATAGCCAATCTAATTTGAGGTCTTAAAGTATAATGAAATCCATCGCGGTCAATATCCATATTATTTTCAAGTCCAATAAAGTTTTTCGAATTTGGTAAAACATACATCATACTTGCGTTTATAGTTGCTCCAACATCTAATTTTTGCTCTTTATAATGATGTTCGAAAATAGGTCCTGTATAGATTAATGTATTAAAACTATTAAAGTTTTTAGCTCCAATAAAAACAGGATTCATTTTCATACCCGTAAATACAGAGCCTTGATGTCCTATTTTTTTGAAATTATTGAATTCAAATTCATGAACATAAGCTACTGCCAAAGATATTTTTCGTTTTTCATTCACCAAAAAAGTATATTGAGTAGCTAATTTTAAACCTTCAATTTTATTGTTTGGAACATAAATAGAACCATCGCTATCAGCGCTTTTGTGATTAAAAGAAAAAGGTACTTCAACCTCTAATCCCAAACGATCTGCAACAGCCCATTCATACTCAATAAAACCATTATATTCATTATATCCTTTTTTTGAGGTCACTCCAACCCCTACATTTATCTCAGCTTCTCCTTTTCTTGCTCCCAGATCGCGCATCAAATCTGTATACAATGGTTCTGCATGATCAACTTTAGGTTTTAATGTTTTTTGTTGTGATTGAATCGTGATGATTGAATCATTTTTTGTCTGGGCGTTAGTTGAAATTGTAATGAAAATTGTAATGAAAATTGTTGTCAATATTGTTAAGAAAAACTTCATTTGTTTATTATTTTGAAGCAAAGGACAAAGAAGATTTAGGAAGAAATTAGGAATTGAAGTTTTACCGCTTTAAAAATCTAACCTATTAAATTTTGAAGTTTTTTGATACTTATCATTTTAAGAATAATAAAAACTATCTTATCTTAGTCGATGAATTAACACCACATTTAAGAAAATCAAACAATTATGAGTTCCTACGAATATTATAACTTTCCGATACAGTTGATAAACGGTTTTTTAGATGATTCTAAAAAAGTTTTGATTGATATTTCACATTATTGTATTTATAGAGTTTTTATAGATAATTTCGAGAAATATTCGGGTTCTTTTACAGGTTATCAGAAGGCTTGTGATGATTTTGGAATTGAATTTAAAAATGTTGCTGCAGCTTATCAAAATGGTAAAGATTTGTATGAAGCAACAATAGATAAAAGTCCGATGGTTGGAATGACTTCTGAAATGTATTGGGATTATATGACCAATGAAAAATCGGAATTTGAGAAGGTTTTACTGCTTGGGGATCTTGCTTTTAAAAGCATTTTAGGTGCAAAATCGTATATAAAATTGGATAATAAATATTGGTTTAGCCGAATGAATGGTTCTGTAAAATCAATTGCGAAAGAAGAAATTTCTCCAAAACTTCAACGTTATTTGAACGAATATCAAACTAAAAAAATTAAGAATCAATTAATTGCTGGTTGGGGATTAGCTTCGTATTCAAGATATAATCGCGGGTTTTATGTGAGTTATAAAATGACATTGGATGATTTGGCTTATCATGCAGAAAAGATTCGAAAATCTACTCAAGATAAAAAAATCAAAAATGATGTAAAATCTGCTCACGAAAAAGCATTAGAGAGATTGGAGAAGGAAGGTCAATAGTGTATATATTTTTATAGTACAAAAAAACCTGAAGATTAACTTCAGGTTTTTATTTTATTTACGTTTAAAAAGGTTTTTAAAAAATCCACCTTTATTATGATTTTCACCATATCCGTACCCATATCCGTACCCATATCCGTATCCTTTTGTAAAGTCAACATCGTTAACAACCATTGCCATGTTTTTAAGACGGTTATCTTGATATAATTCTTTAGGAATAGCCAACATTCGTTTGTCTAAATAATTAGCACGAACAACGTACATTGTAATATCTGCACTGTCAGAAATTAATAAAGTATCAGTAACTAAACTAACAGGCGCAGTATCTATTAATACATAATCATAGTTTGCTTTTCCATATTTGACAATATCATCAAAACGTCCGTTCATCAATAGCTCTGATGGATTCGGAGCTACTTGTCCAGAATAAATAACATCAAATTTGTAATCAGCAGGATTTTTGATAATGATATCACTAATATTAATATCATTCGAAATTAAGTATTCTGTAACTCCATATTTGTGTCTATACTGATCAGTAATTCCTAAATAATCTAAAACTTTTGGACTTCTAATATCTGCTCCAATTAATAAAACAGATTTACCTGACATTGTTAATATTTGAGCTAAATTAGTTGAAATAAATGTTTTACCTTCTCCGCTTGTAGTAGAAGTTATATAGATAGACTGAGGATCTGTTGAATTTTTAAGTAAAAAATTCATGTTTGTTCTAAGAATTCTAAAAGCTTCAGCAACACTAGAATTATCATTTTGCTCGATAATAGAAATATCACTTTTAGGTACTTGCCCAGCAATTGGAGCTCCCACAGCATCTTCAACATCCTCCTTAGAGTTTACATTGTTATTTAATAATTTATATATATAAATACATATAAAAGGAATAACTAATCCTAGAATTAGCGCCCCTAATAGTATAATACTTTTCTTAGGTGAGACAGGAACCTTAGAACTATAAGCATAGTCAATAACTTTTATATTCTCTGGTGTAGCAGCTGCTTTTATTTCGTTCTCTTCACGTTTTTGTAATAAGAATAAATATAAAGCTTCAACAATTTGCTGTTGACGAGAAATATCTCTAAAACCTCGTTCTTGGCTTGGTACTTTTTGTATTCTGCTTGTTATTTGATTTTGTTTGTTCTGAATTGTGCTTAGAGTTGTTTGAGTATTATTTCGGTACAAACGCAAACTATTCTTCAAGTTTCGTTTAACATCACCAATTTGCTCCTGTAATTTAACCACATTTGGATGTTCGTTTGTAACTGATTTTAACATATCTTCTTTCGTTAAAACCAATTCATTATACGAAGCAATTTGTGACGCAATTGTTTGATCTTGTAAACCAATATTAGTTGGCAAAAGATCCGTTTTGTTAGAATTTAAAGCTGAATTCATGTAATCAACTAATTGTAGCTGAGTAGATGATTCTAATAATTTCTTTTCATTATCTGATGCATTTTGTAAGAAAATATTCGCTTCAGAAGTAACATCAGTAATGTTATTGCTTAATTTATAACGTTCTAAATCTCTGTCAACACCTTGTAGATCGCCTGTAACAATATCTAACCTCGAATCGATAAATTTAGAAGTAGCTTCAGTCAATTTATTATTATCTGTAACAAGATCTAAATTGTATTGATTAATCAAATCATTGATGAATTTTTTGGAAATATTCGGTACTGTTCCTACTAAGCTAAAGTTAACAACTTTAGAATTTTTATCGCTGTTAGGTTCAATCTGGATTTTTGACTGATAATAACTTATTGTATAATCCAATGAATATAACTTGATTAAATATTCGGCATCAATACTTTTTGCAATATTCTTATTTGGGCTGATGATAATATCACCAAAATCGGTGCTAATCTTTTGTCCAAACGAATAGGTGTTGGCTTCTTTTGTATTTCTATTTGAAAGCTTAAATTTAGTCGTTGATTCTATCTTAACTTCTAATTCTTCAAATAATTCTTCATTCAGTTTATCTGCTTCATTCAAAAACAAAATTTTGATAGGCGATTCAGCAGCAGTAGTTTCAATTTCAGCAATTCTACCAACACTAAAATAGCGAATATTAAAATTATTTTGTTCAACCACTTTAGAAATTAAACGTCTTGATTTCAGAATTTCGATCTGGTCACCAACTTCTGCATTAGAACTCGTACCAAACATAGTTGCTGCATCTGCCAAACCGGCTAATTCACCCGCCGCTGATTCTTTCTCATTTAATAAGATTTTTGCAGAAACTTGATATTGTTTTTGTGTATATTTTAAATAAAATAACGCCCCTATAATGGCTACGATTAATCCCAAAACAAACCATTTCCAATAATATAAATATTGTTCTAAAACTTGTCTAAGATTAATATTCTCTTCTTCTTCTTCAAAAAAAAAGTTATTTGTCGAATTATTAATTTGATTCATCTTACCTTGTTAAAACAGAAATTACAGAAATAATAACACCTGCCATAGAAATCCATAACGAATAGTTAGGTGTAAATTTTGATGCAGAAACTTGTGCAGAGTTTGGCTCTACATAAACCACATCGTTTTGTGCTAAATAATAAACAGGAGAATTGAGAGCAGATTCAGATGTTAAATCAACATTGAAACGTTCTTTTACACCATTACTTTCTCTAATTACTGTTACATTTTCTCGTTTTCCTTTTATAGTTAAATCTCCAGCCATTCCTAAGGCATCTAATAATGTAATTCTTTCTGTAGGAACTATAAAGCTTCCTGGACGAGTTACTTCTCCTAATACACTAATTCTGAAGTTTACAAAATTTACATTAACACCTGGATTAACCACATATTTACTGACTTTGTTTTTAATTGTTTCAATCGCTTGACTTCTTGTTAAGCCTGCCAATTTGACATTACCCACCATTGGTAAACTAATATTTCCATTCTCATCAACAGTATAAGTTGGACTGTATGGAGATATTGTATTACTATTCGCTGTAGTCTGAATAGTACTCATTTGATTAAAAGGAGCCACTGCAGCAACATCAGCTGCTGAAATAACAATTGCTAATTGATCGGTTGGTTGTATTTTCGGAATATACTGTTCAAAGCTGGTTGTTAGTTGCTCTTGGTTTTGAAAATAGACGATTTCTTTTCTTGAACCACATGATGTGATGATGACGAAAGAAAAGAAACATAAAAATTGGAGAATTTTATTTTTCATAAATTAGATTATCAAGTTTTTCAAATTCTGAGTTTTGTGATTTAAATTCTGGTACTATCTCTTTTATTTTAGCTACTAAATGCATGACTTGTTCATGTTTTTCTATAGTTGAAGACATTGAGCATAACTCTTCAATCAACTTTTTATTATCTTGACATTTTGAAGTATTTACTTTAGCAATCATTATTTTTTCATGATGTGTTTTAACTGTATTTTCATCATTGGCTAATAATTCTTCATAAATTTTTTCACCTGGACGTAAACCTACAATTTTTATATCAATTTCTTCAGGATATTTAAAACCACTAAGTCTAATCATCCTTTTAGCAAGATCAATAATCTTCATAGACTCGCCCATATCAAATACAAAAATCTCGCCACCTTTTCCCATTATTGCTGCTTCAAGTACTAACTGACACGCTTCTGGTATTGTCATAAAAAAACGTGTAATATCAGGATGAGTTACAGTTAATGGACCTCCGTTTTCCAATTGACGCTTGAATAAAGGTATTACAGATCCATTAGATCCTAACACATTACCAAATCGTGTGACAATATAATTAGTTTTAGAAATTTCATTTGTACAATTTACATAAATTTCGGCAACTCGTTTAGTTGCGCCCATCACGTTTGTAGGATTTACAGCTTTATCAGTAGAAACCATTACAAACTTTTCAGCACCAAATTCATTTGCTAAATCAGCAATTATTTTTGTTCCATAAATATTTGTGTTGATTGCCTCATAAGGAAATTTTTCCATCAACGGAACATGCTTATATGCAGCTGCATGAAAAATAATTTGCGGATGATATTTATCAAAAAGGCTTAACATTCGTTTTCGATCTCTTACACTCGAAACGATATAATCTATTCTATTTTGTTTTTCTTCAGAAATTTCATTTTTTAAAGACTGTTGAACATCATATAGAGCCGATTCTGCCTGATCAATCAAAATTAGTTGAGCAAAATCCATCATAGCAAGTTGCCTTGAAATTTCACTTCCTATAGAACCTGCAGCACCAGTAACAAGTATTACCTTACCTTGTACATTTTCATTAATAATAGGGTTTTTCAACTTAATTGATTCACGCCCTAATAAATCTTCAATTTTTAATTGTTTGATTTGAGCAGGCTTGTATGTACCATCAATCCAATTAGAAATAGGAGGAATTATTTTAATATTAACATTTAAATCTTCTAAAGATTTAGAAAGGTTTAATAACTCATTAGTTTTAATATTTTGAATAGAAATAATGATTTCTGAAATATCATTTCGTTCAATGAATTTATCATCAACATCATTTATAGAATAAATTTTAGCGCCATCGATAAACGTTCCAATTTTAGAAGGTTTGTCATCAATAAAACCTACTACTTTATAGTTAAATTGAGTATCGTTTTGTAAAATATCTCGAGTGATTAATCCTGAATCTCCAGCTCCGTAAATCAATGTTTTTTGTTGAGCTTTATTTTTAGAAAAAAAATAATCGTAAATCCATTTATAATATAATCTGGCAATAACCATTATTACTGTTGAAATAAATAAATGGACAAAGATAACAGAGTAAGACATTCTGAAAACATATGAAACAGGAGTGTTCTCCGAAAGATTAGATTCAATGAATTGTCTATAGATAAAAGAGATGAAGAAAAGAATCAGAAAAGCTGTTGTATTTGAAACAAAAACATTTTCAGCATCTTTTAACCCCGTTTTTTTTACAATTCCCTTATATGTTTTGAAGTATAGGAAACATAGAGTATATGCTGCTACAACAAATGGTAATTTAAATAATAATTTTTCTAAACTAAAAGAATTTAGAAAACTATTAAGTATAAAATTGGTTATTACATAGCTAAAGAAAACTATAAGTATGTCTAGCACTAATACTACCCATCTAGGAGCATTAAAGTGTTGGTTAAAAGGATTCAATATTTTAGTAATTTAAGTGGTGGTAAAGATAATAAAAAAATCAGGAATAGAGACTCCAAAAAATGGAAAAATCTATCCCTGATTAATATCTTAAATTAAGAGAGAATTATTTTACTCTGAAAACAACTCTTCTTGCTAATTGATGAGAAGAAACTTGAGAATTTTTGAATTCTTTATCTTCACCTTCACCAACTGTAGTTAATTGAGAAGCATTTGCTCCTTGACTAACTAAAATAGCTTTTACATTTTCTGCTCTTCTACGAGATAAATTTTTGTTGTAAGAATCACTTCCAACTGGGTCAGCGTAACCTAAAATGTCAATTTGAGCATTTGGCTTAGCTTTTAAGTACTCAGATACAAATTTGATACCTCCAACTGATTGTTGGTATGGTTTATCAGAATTGTAATCAAAGTAAACGTTGATAATACCAGAGTTAATCATTTGCTCTAAGAAATCAGCATCATTAACGATAGTTGTATTTCCTCCTGCATTTTGTTTAATGTATTCTTCAATATTATCTGGAATTCCGTTTCCATTGTGGTCAATTGTAACACCGTGAGTGTCAACAACAGCGCCTGGAGCTGAATCTGGTTCTTGATCTAAGTAATCAGCAACACCATCACCATCAGTATCTTTTAACATTTGCTCGATGTTAGCAATACGATCTTCTAAGTCAGAACGAGTTGGTTCGTAAACCCAATCAGCGTGTTTTTGGTTTTTACCTAAGTAGAAAGTTAAACCTAAAGTAGCATTCCATAATTCACCACCAAAACCAGAACCTGAAATTTCAGAATTTCCATCAAAAGCTACGTTTTGACGAATATTTCTTACATAAGAAACGTCTCCTGTTAATACAACACGATCTGTTAATCTTAACTGAGGAGTTAAACCAACCATAACATTTACCATGTTATCATTGTCATCGAAAACTTTACCATCAGCACCTTTTGTTGCGTCATTATTCATCCAAGAATAACCTGCACCACCATGCGCTAATAAACCAATTCTATTTGTCCATGTTTCAAAATTCATGATTCGTCCTAAGTTCGCAACCCCTTGTAAATCTACACGGTAATAATTAGAACGGAAACGAGCTACATCTTCACCTTCTTTGATACGATCATATCCACCGTCTAATTTTAAACCAAACTTATTGTTGAACATGTAACGAACTCCAAAATCAGCATGATAGAAACTTGGCGTTTCAGAATAGTAACCAGGAGTGAAAGCTTTACGTGCTTTTACAGCACCTCCATTGGCCTCGATAGACCATTTGTTGTAATCGTTGTTAACTGTCTCAGTAGTTTCTTGCGCTTGAGCAAAAATTCCTAATCCAATTACACTTAATAGGTATGAAATCTTTTTCATGAGGATATATTTAATTACAAAATTATATAAATACTTAAAAACGAATCAATAAAAAACTGTTAAAAACGCCTATTACTAACGAAAATCATATAATTCTCTTGTTGATTAGTTTAATGAGTTAAAAAGAACTTCAATAATTGTGCCGAAATTAATTTTTAGTTTTCTTATATCATTTTCAAATCATTTAAATTATTTTTGCACAAATATTTCCCAAAACAAACAATGGAACAATCAGCATTTCTTTTTTCAACCAGAGGATCATTAGAATTAGCACAAAAAATTGCCGATCAATATGGTCAAGAACTTGGTAAATCTAAAATTGTAGAGTTTAGCGATGGCGAATTTGTGCCAGCTTTTGAACAACCAATTCGCGGTGCTCGCGTTTTCTTAATTGGTTCAACAATGCAACCAACAGACAATTTAATGGAATTACTTTTAATGTGTGATGCTGCAAAACGCGCATCTGCTAAAAGTATTACAGTTGTTATTCCTTATTTTGGTTTTGCTCGTCAAGATCGTAAGGATGCACCACGTGTGCCAATTGGAGCAAAATTAGTTGCAAAAATGTTAATGACAGCTGGAGCAACTCGTGTAATGACTATGGATTTACACGCTGATCAAATTCAAGGATTTTTTGAAGTTCCTGTTGATCATTTATTCGCTTCAACAATTTTTGTTGAGTATATCAAAGGTTTAGGTTTAGATAATATTTGTATCGCTTCTCCAGACATGGGTGGTGCTAAACGTGCAAATACATATGCTAAATACCTTAATGCAGATATCGTAATTTGTCACAAAGAACGTAAAGTTGCAAACCAAGTTGATAGCATGATGTTAATCGGTGAGGTAGAAGGTAAAAATGTTATTTTAGTAGATGATATGATTGATACAGCGGGTACACTTGCTAAAGCTGCTGAATTGATTATGGAAAAAGGAGCAAAATCTGTTCGTGCAATTGCAACGCACGGAGTTTTATCTGGACCAGCTTATGAGCGTCTTGATAACTCTTTGTTAACGGAAATTGCTATAACTGATAGTATTCCATTAAAAAATACTTCCGTATCTAAAATAAAAGTATTATCTTGCGCTCCGCTTTTTGCTGATGTTATGCATTTAGTACATAGCAATAAATCTATTAGCCAACGTTTTGTTATCTAATGATTTAGCTTAAAATTAAATTATTTTTATTATATACATATTATTATGAAGTCAATTACAATTCAAGGTGTAAAAAGAGAAGACTTAGGTAAAGTGGCTACACGTAACCTACGTAATGCTGAACAAGTACCTTGTGTGGTTTACGGTTCTGGAGAGCCTATCCACTTTTCAGCTGATGAAAAAGCATTCAAATCATTAGTTTACACTCCAGATGCTCATACAGCAACTATCGAGTTAGCTGATGGAGCTAAAATTCAAGCAATTTTACAAGACATCCAATTTCACCCAGTAACGGATAAAATCTTACACGTAGATTTTTACCAATTAAACGAGGACAAACCGGTAACTATGGAAGTTCCAGTTCGTTTAGTAGGACGTGCTCGTGGTTTAGTAGCTGGTGGGGTTTTACGTTTCAACATGCGTAAATTAAAAGTTCGTGCTATTCCAGCAAACTTACCAGACGAAATCGAAATCGATATCACTCCAATGAGAATTGGTCACAAAATGTATGTAGAAACATTGAAAAATGATAACTACACATTCGCTCATCCAGATAACGCAGTAGTAGTAGCTATTCGTACTTCTCGTAACGCAGTTAAGGATGCTGATCAAGACGAAGACGAAGATTAAGAAATTTTCTTTTCAGATAATATTAAACCACTCATTTTTGAGTGGTTTTTTTATTTTTAAAAATTTAATAAGATAAATTTGTCCGATTTAAAATTAGTTGTATATTTGCTTCATAATTTATAATGAATAAAAGAAATTAATGTTTTCTAAAGCGTGCGAATATGGAATTAAGGCTTGTGTGTTTATTGCACAAGAATCTGTAGAAGGAAAGAGAGTCAATTTAAAACAAATTGCAAATTCTATTAATTCTCCAGAAGCTTACACAGCCAAAATTCTTCAACAATTAGTTAAAGCAAATGTGATTTCATCTGTCAAAGGAAAAATGGGAGGTTTCCAAATGGATGCAGCGCATTTAGAAGATATCAAATTAGTGAATATCATCAAAGCGATTGATGGAGATGGTCTTTATCATAGTTGCATTTTAGGTTTAGTAGAATGCGATGCTAATAAACCTTGTGCTTTACATAGCCGTGTTTTTGCAATTCGTAATGATTTGCGAGGAATGCTAGAAAAGACATCGATGTTTAATTTGATTGATGATCTAGAGAAAGGAATTGCTTTTCTTAAGCATTAAAAAAATTTGATTAAAAATAAGATAAAAATATCCGATTATCCGAATTAAAAAATTACAACAATGAACCTATTAATAGAACTTCCTCAAACAACTGCTTCTCAGATGAGTTATACTGTAACAGTAAATCTAAATGAAGCGTGCGAAAGGCATCATAAAACATTATTTTTTTGTTGGAATATTCGTGCTGGAATAGATAAAGGAGTCGATATTCAACGAATTGTTGATTATGTAAATTGGTATGGGGAAAAAGTATTATTCAAAAAATTTGAGATAGAAGAAAATTACTTGTTTTCGCTTTTAGATGAAGATCATTACTTGGTAAAAAGAGCATTAAAAGAGCATAGACGTTTGCGTCGTTTGTTTAAAATAGATGTTAAGAATCCGATGAAAAGTTTGATTTATATCGAAGAAGAATTGGATTTGCACATCAGATTTGAGGAGAAACAGATGTTTTCTGAATTTGAGAAAAATGCAACACAAAAAAAGTTAAAAGTAATTAAAGAACAATTTAATTCACTTTTAACTAACACAGATTGGAAAGATCAATTTTGGTTATAGATTTTTATAGCTGAAAATTTTTACTTATAATTTTTTAGATGATTTTTGAAAAGAAAAGCTCGATTTTGCAGGTCGAGCTTTTTGTTTTTTATAGATTAAGATAGTTACTTCTTAATCTTAATTTCAAAGATTTTGTCCCAGTTTTTACCTGTTAATAACATATTTCCGTTGTCTTTGAAAGCGATTCCGTTCAATTCTTGTGCTTGTGGATTTCCTTGTTTTCCTTTCAATTCAGCGAAATTAAACTCCGCTTTTACAGCGCCAGTTTGCGGATCTATTACCACGATATTACTGTTATCTGCGTGTCCAGATTTTAGGTAAACATTTGCATAAATTAAACCATCGTGGTATTCAATTTCATTCAAATAACTATATGGTTGTTGACTGTCAAAAGCTTGAACAGTTCTTAAATAATTAAAATTCTCGTCGAAAAAATGAATACGTTGAGAACCTTCTGTAATAGCCAATTCTTTACCAATTGTAGTAATTCCCCAGCCTTCGATAATTTGAGCTGGCATATCAAATTTTTCAACTTGATTAAAGTTCAAATCATATTTATAAATGACACGATCTTGCCATGTTAATTGATAAATAAAACCATTCAGTTCTGTAATTCCTTCTCCAAAAACATCGTCTTTAATTTGATATAATTTTGTAGGTTCAGTTGCCCCCAATTTATATTCAATCAAACGTGTTTTTCCTCCGCGAAGTCCAGTTCCTTCGAAAATATTTCCGTTTTTGAAATAAAAACCTTGCGTAAAATAATCTGGATTATGTGGATAAGTTCCTACAATTTCATAATTCCATTGTGCAGCCGGCTCATTTGCATAAACCACAAACGTAAAATCGCGCGAATTTGTTTCTTCTTCTCCTTTGAAGAATTTCAAATTAACCGTATGATTTCCTAATCCAATTGTTTTCCCGTCAATCGTAAAATCAGCAGGAACTTCTTGTCCATCCACTGAAACTACAACTTTCGTAATTCCATCTAAATTAGTTAAAGGAATATTGATTTTGTCGCCAATTTTGTATTTGTTTTGTTCAATTTTCGAAACAATTTCAGTGATTGCAGTATTGTTTTTTCCAGTCGAATCTTTACAAGAAAATAACACTGAAGAGAAAACTGTTGCACAAACTGATGCTGCGATTAAATATTTTTTCATTTGATGTGTTTTATGTTTTACGAATTAGGTTGCTAATTCTACTACAAATATATTTTATTTTGTTCGATTCGGATTATTTTTTACAAAGGCATCCCAACTCGAATAAGAATTTGACGTCCCAGTTGTTTTACCCGAATTTAGATAATGACAAACCGCAACGGCAAGACCATCTGTGGCATCCAAACGTTTCGGAATTTCTTTCAAACCAAGTAAATGTTGTAACATGCCCGCAACTTGTTCTTTTGATGCATTTCCGTTTCCAGTAATCGCCATCTTAATTTTTTTTGGCGCATATTCTACCACAGGCATATCGCGATGCAGGCAAGCGGCAATACAAACGCCTTGTGCACGTCCAAGTTTTAACATAGACTGAACATTAACGCCAAAAAACTGCGCTTCAATGGCTAATTCATCAGGATGATATTGATCGATAATGGCTAAAGTTTTTTCGAAAATCTTTTTCAATTTCGTTTGCTGATTCGGAAGTTTATGCAACAACAATTCGTCTAAAGTAATCAACTTTATTTTGTTGTTTTTGACTTCAATCAAACCAAAACCCATGACCATTGTTCCAGGATCAATCCCTAAAATAATCTTTTCCATCGTTGCGAAGGTATTAAGATATTCTGAAAATTAAGCCGAATTTCGACTCGCATTAATATTTCCGAATAACGAACGCATCACAATTTGCTCATAGATTGATTTGAACTCACTTTCATGATGAATTTTGTTCAACGCAAATTGTTGAATCGTTAATAATGGTAACACAATTTTTTCGCGCATTTGTACCGAAGATTTGTTCAATGGTTCGTCTTGCATCAATTCTGTGTAACCCGAAATTTCTAAACATAATGCTTTTGATAATTCAAATTCATCGTGCAAAATATTCCAAAATTCACCATATTCAGGATCATTTTTCATATAAGATGTTAATGGAAAATAAGTTTTTTCCATCGACATCATACTATTCTGGATCAATGTTTTGAAGAAGCTCGAATTCTTGAATAAATCTTTTACATCCTCTAAATGACCTTGTTTTTTCAATTCATTTATAGCTGTTCCAACACCAAAATATCCCGGAACATTTTGTTTTAATTGACTCCAAGAACCCACAAATGGAATAGCACGCAAATCATCGAACTCTAATTTTTTATCACCACCTCGTTTACTCGGACGGCTTCCGATATTCGTTTTTCCATAATAGTTAAGCGTACTCATATTTTCTAAATAAGGTAAAAATGAAGGATGCGCTTTCAAATCTTCGTATTTCTGATAACTAATTGTGGCTAATTTATTAATCAATGTGCGTTCATCAGGCGAAATCTGACTTGTGCTTGTCGAGAAAACATCCGAAATAATACCAGCTGTGTACAATTGTTCAAAATTATATTTTGCCTGTGGCATTGTTCCGTAATTCGACGTAATTGTTTGCCCTTGAATCGTAATTTGAATTTCGTGATTCGCAATTGTTTTCCCTTGAGAAGCGTAAAATTCGTGCGTTTTTCCACCACCACGTGCAGGAGGTCCACCACGACCATCAAAGAAAATAACTTCGATTTGATTTTTATCCGAAACATTCGAAAGGATTTCTTTGGTGCGATATATTTCCCAATTCGCTTTGATGTAACCGCCATCTTTTGTTCCGTCCGAAAAACCTAACATAATCGATTGACGTTGTTTTCTACGTTCTAAATGTTGCGCATAAATAGGTAAATTATACAATTTATTCATCGTATTTTCAGCACCATCTAAACCTCTAATCGTCTCGAAAAGTGGCATAATATCAAACTTAATTTCATCGTCTTTATAGCCGCAAAATTTGAACAAAGCATAAACATTTAAGACATCGAAAATGGTTTCAGAATTTGAAATAATGTATCGGTTAACACCTAATTCACCATTTCGTTGTTGAATCGTTTTTAATTGATAAACATTTCTGATCGTATCAATCACAATATCATCTTCAAAATCATCTGGTTTAGCTGTAAAAGAAGGATTTGTTAACAATTCGATTTGTTCTGCTTCGCTTAAATCTTTCAGATTAATTCCAGTATATTTTTCAACAATTTGGTTAATTACTTTTTGATGAACACGCGAATCTTGACGAATATCCAAAGAAGCAAAATGCAATCCGAAAATATCAACACGTGTGATAAAATCATCTAAAATATCTAAGAAAACACCATTGTGTTGTTCAATTAAAATTGTACGAATCGTTTGTAAGCGCGTTTTGATTTCATCAATTGTAATCGTTCCATTTTCATTGAACATATTTTCGTAAATCAAATTACTCAACGCTTTTAAAGGCTCTGTAACATGTTTGAAGGTTAATCGTCTTTGAACAATTTTTAGATGATTGTAATAATTTTTTAAGATACTTGTTCGTAACAAACTTGCTACTTTCCACGTAATTTCTGCTGTAACGAAAGGATTTCCATCGCGATCACCTCCAGGCCAAAAACCTAATTGAATAACAGGAGATTTGAGCGGCTGACTTTCTGTAAAAAACAATTGGTTGATTTCGTTATACAATCGTCCAATTGTTTGATAATATACATTTCTCAAATAATAAATAATAGAAACAGCTTCATCGTAAGGAGTTGGTTTTTCTTCGTTGATAAAAGGTGTTTTTCCTAATTGTTGCAACAATAAATCAATTTTACTTACCGAATCTTGTTGAATTGCATCGCGTAAATCCTGAATAATTTGTTGAACATTTGTCGGATAAAATTGCGTTGGATGTGCTGTAAAAACAACTCTCGTCACAAAATCTTCGATTCTGGTTTTTACTTGCTCCATTTTACCTTGCGCTTGTGCAATATGGTAAATGCTTTCCAAACTTCCTTTTTCATTTTCGGAATGTAATGACGGAAATGCAGCATCTTCGATACTATCAAACAAAACAACTTGTCGCTCGATGTATTGTATCATTCGAAACATCAAATCGATTTGTTCTTGTTCGGTCTTTAAATCGGTGTATTTCTCAAAAAAATTGTTGATGATTTCATTTGGCGATTTACCTTCTGGTAAACCTTTTTGACTTTCATCGTACAAAAACGGAATCAACGATCCAATGTTTTGCATTTTTTCGTAGGGCAGACTCATAAAGAGACTGTTGTAAATTTGAAACTTATTTTCCACAATTTGGTGGAATTTAAGTTCAGATAAATTCGTACTTCGCATTAATAGGTATTTTTTCTCTTAATAGTAAATTTACTTGTTTCGAGGTAATTATCCTATTTATTTTAAACCAAAAAAAGAGAATCGTATTGATTCTCTTTTTTATTATGATCGATTATTTAATTCAATTAATGGTTCAATAAACTCTCTTGTATTTGATAAACGAGGAACTTTATTTTGTCCACCTAATTTACCTCTTGAAGCCATCCATTCGATGAATAATTTTGTGCGTGCTTTGTGTACAATCGGTCGATTAAGTGTCATATTATTGTAACGTTTTGCTTCGTAATCTGAATTAACTTCTTGCAAACCTTTATCTAAACAATCAATAAATTGCTCAAAGTTTTCAGGTTCTTTATCAAATTCGATTACCCATTCATGCGCGCCTTTTTCTTTTCCTTGCATAAAAATTGGACCAGCACTATATTCAGAAACAATTGAATTTGTTTGCATACAAGCACGTTTCAAAGCTTCTTCAGCGTTTTCTATCATCAATTCTTCGCCAAATGCATTGATATAATGTTTTGTTCGTCCAGAAACAACAATTCTGTGTGGATTTGTAGACGTAAAACGAACCGTATCACCAATAATATAGCGCCATAAACCTCCATTTGTCGTGATAACCATGGCGTAATTTTTACCAACTTCAACTTCTCCAATTGTTAAAAATCGTTGAGTTTCTGAGCCAAATTCTTCCATTGGAATAAATTCGTAAAAGATTCCGTTGTCTAATAATAACAATAAATCTTTGCTGTGCAATTGATCCTGAATACCAAAAAAACCTTCAGAAGCGTTATATAATTCGAAATAATTTAATTTTTTTTGAGTGATTAAATTATAGTTTTCTGCATAAGGTTTGAAGCTGATTCCGCCATGAAAAAACACTTCGAGATTTGGCCATAATTCGTCCAAATAATTCTTTCCAGTTTCGGCTAATAATTTGTTCAATACAACTAGCATCCATGAAGGAACACCAGTTAATGAACCAACATCTTCATTTTTTGTGGCATTAATAATCGCGTTCATCTTTACATTCCAATCAGACATTAAAGAAATCTCACGATTCGGAATATTTTTCATTTCTGCATAAAAAGGCAAATTATCAATCAAAATAGCTGATAAATCACCAAAACGCGTATCATATTTTTGATAAAGTTCACTACTTCCGCCAATTCTTAGGTTTTTGTGCATGAAAATATCCGTTTCGGGATAAGCATTTAAGTACAACGCAAACATTGTTTTTCCTGCTGCGTAATGGCAATCTTCTAAGGATTCATTACTAATCGGAATAAATTTACTTTTCGCGTTTGTTGTTCCAGAAGATTTCGCAAACCACTTTATTTTGCCGTGCCAAGTGACATCTTTTTCACCTTTTCTCGCTAATTCAATATAAGGTTGAAAATCCTCGTAATGCACCGCAGGAACTTGCTCTTGAAATTTCTGTGTCGTTTTGATTTCGTCAAAATGAAATTCTTTTCCGTAAATAGTCGATTTGGCTTTTTTGATATTCTCAAATAACACACGTTCTTGCGTACCAACTGGATTTTTGATACTTTCCTCGATGATATTCATTCGGCTACGCATCATAATTTCCATAATCTTATTGACTATTCCCATCCGCTAAAAGTTTTGTAGATTTACACAAAATTAATTAAACTTTTTTAGCAAGATGCAGTTTGAAGGACAAATTCGTAAAATGACAACTGAAAATGGAACGCCAATCAATTATTATTGGAATTTCAAGAATGATTTTATTGTTATGAATCAATTGTTAGGAAAAAAAATCAAGATTAACTTTGATCATTACGAATGTTTAAACTGTCACGAGGACAAAGAGATTTATCAGATGGGATATTGTAAAAATTGTTTTTTTACAGTTCCAGAAGCTAATCCAAGTATTATCAATCCAGAACTTTCTACAGCACATTTGGGAATTGCGCAACGTGATTTAGAGTTTGAAACGAAATTCGAATTGCAACCGCATATTGTGTATTTGGCAAATTCATCGGGAATAAAAGTAGGTGTAACACGTTTAACGCAAGTGCCAACACGTTGGATCGATCAAGGAGCTTCAGAAGCTATTATTATTGCGCGAACGGATAATCGTTACGAAGCTGGAATGATAGAGGTTTCGTTGAAAAATGTTATTGCTGATAAAACGAATTGGCAAAGAATGTTAAAAAATGATGTACCAGAAATTAATCTATTCGAAAAGTATCACGAAATCAGAAATGAAGTGAATCCAGATTTTCAACAATTTTTGGTTGATGAGCCAGAAGTTTGGAAGTTAGACTATCCAGTTTTATCTTATCCAGAAAAAGTAAAATCATTAAACCTGAAAAAAACGCCAGAAATAGAAGGTGTTTTGAAAGGAATAAAAGGTCAATACTTGATTTTTGAAGATAATACCGTTTTCAATGTTCGAGGTCACGAAGGTTTTTATGTGAATTTTGAAGTGTAAAAAATCATTTTACAATAAAAGATATTCAAAAGTCGATTCTGTTACAGAATCGACTTTTTTTGTTTCTATCTATTTGATTTCAATAAAAATACTTGTTTTTTATCTTATTTATTTTTACATTAGTTATAATCAATTAACACAAAAAATAGGAATTATGAAAGCAAGTGCATTACTTATGGTTGGCGGTATTTTGGCTTTAACAGCATGTAATAAAAAATCAGATTTGCCAGATTATAAGGTGAAAGAAGCAGTTTTAGATGTTTACAAATACAGAGCAGATAAGCCAGATTCACTTTTTTCGAAAGTAGAAGGCGTAAATGTGGATGATTTGAATGCGGTGGTTAAACAATATGGGCCAGTTGATGTCTACAACTTTGAGAAAATGACGCCTCTTGAAGATGGTGACAAAACAGTTTACGAAGCAGTTTATAAAGTATCTTTTAAAGGAGCAGAAGGTACAGAAACTTTTAAAGTACGAAAAATTGATAAACTAGACGGAATTGTTGTTGGCTATGCAAGTGATGTAAAACCTGTTGCTGAACCAAATGATTCATTGGCTGTAAAAAAGGATTCGGTGAAATAAATATAAAAAAATAATAAATACGTAATGATTTATTGAAAAAGTTTGTATATTCGTTATCAATAATGAAACAAAACGGATTAAATACAATCATTTCAATTACGACGACTTCTAGTGTTCACACTTAGAGGAGTTTTGTTATGTATTTAATTCTAAAAAAATAATGCAAAAGCATCTTCTCAAAAGGAAGATGCTTTTTTTATGATCAAAATTTAAATTATGAAAGTTTTAAAATTCGGAGGAACATCAGTCGGATCGGTAGAAAGTATCCGCGCGGTCGTAGAAATTGTTAAACAGGAAAAGCAACAAAATAACTCGATTATTTTGGTTGTGTCTGCTATTTCTGGTTTGACCAATTTATTAACCAAAATGTCCGAAGAAGCTTCATCAGGAAGTTTTGATGAAAATGATTTAAAACTTTTTCAAGAAAAACATTTCGAAATTGTAAAAGCTTTAATCGATGTGCCAAATCAAAATCCGATTTTAACAAAATTGAAATTGTTGATGAATGAGTTGGAAGCATTATTAGAAGGGGTGGAAATTCTGAAAGAATTAAGCCCTCAAACAAAAGATTTGATTTTGAGTTTCGGCGAAAGATGTAGTGCTTTATTAATAGCAAAAGTAATGCAAGAGCATGTTGGAAATTCATTGGCGATTAATGCATCAGATTATATTTTGACTGATCATAATTTTGGTCAAGCGAATGTTATCGAGGAAAAATCGTTTCAGAATATTCAACAATTAGCAAAAGATTATTCGGATAAATTATTAGTTGTAACAGGGTTTATTGCTGCTAATGAAGAAGGACGAGTGACAACTTTGGGAAGAGGAGGTTCTGATTACACTGCGGCTTTGATTGGTGCGGCTTTACATGCAGAACAAATTGAAATTTGGACAGATGTAAATGGAATGATGACGGCGGATCCTCGTTTTGTGAACAAAGCTTTTTCGTTAGAAAATTTATCGTATACAGAAGCGATGGAATTGTCGTATTTCGGTGCGAAAGTGATTTATCCGCCAACAATGGCTCCAGCTTTTAAACTTCGAATTCCGATTTTAATTAAAAACACATTTCAACCGGATTTTGAGGGAACAAAAATTCAGTTCGATTCGCAACCAACAGATTATCCAATTAAAGGAATTTCGTCGATCAAAGATATTGCATTAGTCAATATAAAAGGAAGCGGCTTGGTTGGCAAATTGGGCTTTAGTGGAAAACTTTTTTCACTTTTAGCGCAACATCATATCAACATTGTGTTGATTACGCAATCTTCGTCAGAGCATAGTATCACGCTTGCCATTCATCATAATGAAGTCGAAAAAGCAAAGCAATTAATTGAAGAAGAGTTTTGTTTGGAAATTGCAGCAAAATGGTTGGAACCAATTGAAATTGAAGAAAATCTCGGAATTATTGCAATTGTTGGAGAAAACATGAAGAAAATGGTTGGTGTTTCGGGCAAGTTATTTTATGCATTAGGACGAAATGGAATCAATGTCAGAGCGATTGCGCAAGGTTCTTCGGAGTATAATATTTCGGTTGTGATTAACGAAAATGATTTGTCAAAAGCTTTAAATGCGGTACATGATGCGTTTTTTAATCATTTGAAAAAAACAATTCATGTTTTCAATGTTGGAGTAGGAAATATTGGTTCGACATTTTTAAATCAATTAGAAAAACAGAAAGATTTTTTAGCAAAAAATAATGATATCGAGATAAAATTAGTCGGATTATCAAATTCTAAAAAAATGCTGTTTGATGAAAACGGAATCAATTTATCGAATTGGAAAAATGAATTAGAAAATTCTTCTTCTCCAGCTGATTTGAATGAATTTATCCAAAAAATGAAACAGTATAATTTACCAAATTGTGTTTTTGTTGATAATACTGCGAGTTCTGATTTGCCAAATTATTACAAACAAATTTTCGAAAGCAGCATATCGGTTGTAACATGTAATAAAATTGCGAATTCATCTTCTTATCAAGAGTATAAAAAATTGAAAGAAACTGCTCGAAAATATGGCATTGATTTCCTTTATGAAACGAATGTTGGAGCAGGTTTACCAATTATTAGCGTGTTGAAAGATTTAAGAATGAGTGGAGATCAAATCTTAAAAATTGAAGCAATTTTATCAGGAACAATTTCGTATATATTTAATCATTTTAAAGGTGAAAATACATTTGCCGAAATTGTAAAGAAAGCGCAAGAATTAGGTTATACAGAACCAGATCCTCGCGATGATTTGAGTGGAATAGATTTTATGCGAAAAATGTTGATTCTTGCTCGTGACAATGGTTACGAAATTGAAGCGGGAGATGTAAAAATCGATTCTATTTTGCCTAAATCTTGTTTAGAAGCTGCAACTGTAGAAGATTTTTATCAAGAATTAGTCAACGAAAATGATTATTTCGAAAAGATAAAACATCAAGCAGATGAGGAGCAGAAAGTGATTCGTTACATCGGGATTTTAGAAGATGGAAAAATATCAATTTCGTTAGAATTGGTTGATAATCAACATCCGTTTTATGCTTTGTCTGGAAGCGATAATATTATTTCGTTTACAACAGCGCGTTACAAGGAACGTCCTTTGGTTGTGAAAGGACCTGGAGCTGGTGCAGAAGTTACGGCAGCTGGCGTTTTTGCAGATTTAGTTAATATAAGTTCAATACGATAAAAGATGAATCAAATAATCGAAAATAAATATAAGCTTGATCAAGCGAAGTTTTTAGAAAAAGTACATGTTTTTGCTCCTGCAACAGTTGCCAATATGATCTGTGGATATGATATTTTGGGCTTTGCGGTGGATTATCCAGGTGATGAGGTAATCATGAAAAAGACAGAAAAGTTAGGAATCGAAATTCTGACAATTACAGGTGACGAGGGGAAATTGCCTTTGGATGCGATGAAAAATACAGTTTCTCATTCGGCATGGAAATTATTTTGTGATTTAGGTCTACAAGATTCTTTTGGATTATCGATAGAATTACACAAAAAAATGCCAATTGGAAGTGGTTTAGGTTCAAGCGCGGCGAGTACAGTTGCTGGACTTTTTGCATTGAATGAATTATTAGGAAAACCACTTTCTAAAAATGAGCTTTTACCTTATTGTATGGAAGGCGAACGATTGGCTTGTGGTGCTGCTCATGCGGATAATGTTGCGCCATCGTTGTTTGGTGGAATTACGTTGATTCCTTCTTATGAGTCGATTTTGGTGCGTTCTTTACCTGTTCCTGAAAATTTATATGTCACACTGATTTACTCAAAAGTAGAAGTGCCAACAAAGGATGCGCGCAAATTAATTAAAGATAAAGTGCAATTGAGTAAAGCAATAAAACAATGGGGGAATATTGCAAGTTTGGTTGCGGCGCTTTATGAGAAAGATTATGAAGAAATTGGTCGTTCGATGCAAGATGATATTATCGAACCAAATCGTTCTTTATTGATTCCGTATTTTAATGAAATGAAAAGTATTTCGCTCGAAAATAATGCATTAACATTCGGTATTTCTGGTTCTGGACCAACAGTTATGGCGTTATCTAAAAGTAAATTGGATGCAGAAAATATCGAACAAAAATTAAATAATTTTTTGACGATAAAAGAAATTGAACATTTATCATTTGTCTCTAAAATCAATCAACAAGGACCTTACATAAAACACTAAAAATGAAATTATATAGTACAAATAATCATAATAACAGAGTCGATTTTAAACAAGCGGTTTTCCAATCTTTGCCAGAAGATAAAGGATTGTATATGCCTTTGTCGTTGGAAAAATTAGATGAAAATTGGTTGAATTCTATTGAAAATTATTCATTTCAAGAGATTGCGAAAAAGGTGACAAATCACTTATTAAAAGATGATTTTTCTGAAGAAACGATTAATAATTTAATTGATGATGTAATTAATTTTCCTGCGCCTTTGGTGTTTTTAGAAGATGATTTAGCTATTTTGGAATTATTTCACGGACCTTCTTTTGCTTTTAAAGATTTTGGAGCAAGATTTATGAGTCGCGTGATGGCACATTATTCAAAAAAAGATAATCAATTGTTAGATGTTTTGGTCGCAACTTCTGGCGATACAGGAGGCGCTGTAGCACTTGGCTTTCTGGGAGTAGAAGGAACGAGAGTAACGATTTTGTATCCAAAAGGAAAAGTGTCGCTGATACAAGAATTGCAATTAACGGCGAATGGAAAAAATATTCGTGCCATAGAAATCGACGGAACTTTTGATGATTGTCAAGCATTGGTAAAGCAAGCTTTTTTAGACAAAGATTTAATGAAAAATCTAAACTTAACCTCAGCAAATTCGATTAATATTGCTCGCTTAATTCCACAATCTTTCTATTATTTTGAAGCATTTTCTCAAGCAAAAAGAAAAGGTTTTGAGAAAGTTTCTTTTGTCGTTCCGAGTGGAAATTTCGGGAATATTACGGCTGGTATTTTGGCTTCAAAATTAGGATTGGAAGTGGAACAATTTGTTGCAGCTACAAATGCGAATGATACAGTTCCATCATTTTTAAAAACCGAAAATTATCAACCAAAACCTTCTGTGCAAACGTTATCGAATGCAATGGATGTTGGAAATCCGAGTAATTGGGTTCGCGTGATGGAATTTTTTGAGCAAGATGTGGAGCAATTAAAATCAAAAATGGTTTCAAAAGCTTATTCTGATGTAGAAACAATAAATGCAATCGTAGAAATTAATCAAGAATACAATTATATTGCTTGTCCTCATACGTCAATTGCCTGGTTGGCGGCGAAGGAATACCAAGCGAAAAAGCAAGATGAAAAAGAGTTAGTGGTGTTTTTATCGACAGCGCATCCGTGTAAATTTCCTGAAGTTTTTCCGAAAGAAATACAAGATAAAATTGTCTATCCAAAAGAAGTAGAAGAATTGAAATCGAAACAATCGAATAAAGTTGAAATGAGCAATAATTTTGATGAGTTGAAAAATTGGTTGTTGAATAATTAATAAATTAAAAAGCAAAGTTTCTAACTAAATAGAAGCTTTGCTTTTTTTGAATAGTATATTAATGATGGAAAAATTATCCAATCATTAACGAAAAAAGTGTGTTGTCTGTGTTAAGATATTGATATTCGAAATGATGATTTTCTAACCTAAAAATTAAACCATCTAAATCCTCTTTTTTGTCTAGTTCAATGCCAACTACTGCTGGACCTGTTTCTTTGTTATTTTTTTGTGTGTATTGAAAATAGGTAATGTCATCATTTTCACCCAAAACTTCGTTCACTAATTCTTTTAAAGCACCGGCACGTTGAGGAAAATTGATAATGAAATAATGTTTCAAACCTTCATATTGCAAACTTCTTTCTTTTATTTCTTCCATTCGCGTAATGTCGTTGTTGCTTCCACTAAGCACGCAAACCACATTTTTTCCTTTGATTTCTTCCTTGAAAAAATCTAAAGCCGAAACACTCAAAGCGCCTGCTGGTTCTACAACAATTGCGTCTTCATTGTACAAACGCAAAATGCTCGAACAAACTTTTCCTTCTGGAACAGCACAAGTTGTTTCTAAACCTTCTGCACAGATTTTGTAGGTTTTTTCACCTGCTTTTTTTACAGCTGCGCCATCTACAAAAGGGTCAATCTTCGCTAATGCAACAGATTGTTTTTGTTTGATAGCTTCTGCCATACTTGCTGCGCCACTCGGTTCTACGCCAATAATTTTGGTGTTTGGACTAAGTGTTTTCATCACAGAAATAACGCCAGATGCTAAACCTCCACCGCCAATTGGCACGAAAATATAATCGATTGGTTGATTGCATTGATTCAAAATTTCTAAAGCAACAGTTCCTTGTCCTGCGATTACTTTTTCGTCATCAAAAGGATGAATAAATGTAATATTTCCTTCTTGGGATAATTGATGTGCAAAAGCCGATGCATCATCAAATGTATCACCATGTAAAATGATTTCGATTTGATCTTTCCCAAACCATTTTACTTGTTTTATTTTTTGTTGAGGTGTCGTCGTTGGCATCACAATTTTACCTTTGATATTTAATTGTTGACACGAATACGCCACACCTTGTGCGTGATTTCCTGCACTTGCGCAGATTACACCATTATTTTTTTCTTGTTCTGATAACTGAACGATTTTATTATAAGCACCACGTAATTTGTATGAACGGACGACTTGTAAATCTTCTCGTTTTAGATAGACATTCGCATCAAATTGACGACTTAAATTTTCATTGAAATCGAAAGGAGTGTTTTTGGCAACTCCTTTCAAATTCATTTGTGCTAAGTTTACTTCGTCAAGCGAAACGCCTAAGGTCTCAGTTTTCTCACTTCTAAGTCCCTTTGTCATAATTCACTATTTTCTTAGTTATTTTAATATTTGATTATGCCGTTTTTATGGTTTTCATAGCAGTCATTGCTTTACGAAGTTTTTTTCCCACAGTTTCGACAGGATGATTACGTAAAACATCATTTATGTGTACCAATGTCGCATTGTCAACAGCATTGTCTTTTCCTTCGTTGTAATTTTTTCCGACAACGTCTACGTTTACTTTTGTCATAAAATCTTTTAACAAAGGTTTACAAGCCTGATCGAAAAGATAACAACCATATTCTGCTGTATCAGAAATTACACGATTCATTTCGAATAATTTTTTACGAGCAATTGTATTTGCAATCAATGGTGTTTCGTGTAATGATTCGTAGTAAGCAGATTCAGGTTTAATACCTGCTTCCACCATAGTTTCGAAAGCTAATTCAACTCCAGCACGAACAAAAGCAACCATTAAAGTGTAATGATCAAAATATTCTTGTTCAGTAATATTTGCATCTCCAGCGGGTGTTTTTTCAAAAGCAGTTTCTTCAGTTTCAGCTCTCCATTTTAATAAGTTTTTATCATCATTCGCCCAATCTTCCATCATTGTTTTACTAAACTCACCAGAAATAATGTCGTCTTGATGTTTTTGGAATAATGGACGCATAATATCTTTTAATTCCTCTGATAGTTCAAAAGCTTTAATTTTAGCAGGATTACTTAATCTATCCATCATACCGCTAACTCCACCATGTTTTAAGGCTTCTGTAATTACTTCCACACCATATTGAACTAATTTTGAAGCATAACCAGCATCAATTCCGTTTTCAATCATTTTTTCGAAAGAAAGAATAGAACCTGTTTGTAAAAGACCACATAAAATGGTTTGCTCTCCCATCAAATCTGATTTTACTTCCGCAACAAATGATGATCTTAAAACTCCCGCTCTGTGACCACCAGTTCCTGCACAATATGCTTTTGCTTGATCAAAACCTTTTCCTTCGGGATCATTTTCTGGGTGAACGGCAATTAATGTAGGAACTCCGAATCCTCTTAAATATTCTGCACGAACTTCCGAACCTGGACATTTTGGTGCAACCATTATTACTGTAATATCTTTACGAATTTGCACACCTTCTTCTACGATATTGAATCCATGAGAATATAAAAGTGTAGCACCTTGTTTAATAAGTGGTTGAACAGTATTGATAACTTGCGTATGTTGTTTATCTGGTGTTAAATTCGCTACTACATCAGCATTTGGGATTAATTCCTCGAAAGTTCCTACTGTAAAATTATGACTTGTTGCATTTTTCCAAGAATCTCTTTGTTGTTCAATCGCTTCTTTGCGTAACGCGTATGAAACATCTAAACCGCTGTCTCGTAGATTTAATCCTTGGTTTAAACCTTGCGCACCACAGCCTACAATCACAATTTTTTTGTCTTTTAATGCGTCTGTACCTTTTGCGAATTCTGAGTTATTTAGAAATTCTGCTTGTCCTAGTTGATATAATTGATCTCTTAATGATAGTGAATTAAAGTAATTAGTCATTTTTGTTTTTTTAATAAAATTATTTGTTGAATTGTTTGTCTTTACATTGTGAAAACTGAGGTTCCTTCGTTTAGGAATTCATTTTCGATTACTTCTTTTGATGGCTCGTCTTTTTCGAATTGTAATAATTTTTCATGGAAACCAGCACTTGCTTTTATAATGGCTATTCTAGCTCCTCGAACAAATTCTATTAAGCCATATTTAGTCAGCTCTTGTGTTAGATTATCAATTTCCTCACGATGACCAGCTGTTTCAAAAACTGTATAATCATTACGGATTACGACTGTGTTTGCACCATATTGACGTAGCAAACGTTCTACATATGCCTTCTCTGCAATAATATTGGTTGGAACTTTGTATAAAGCTTGTTCTTGCCAAATTAATTCATCATTATTGTTGAAATAAGCTTTAAGAACGTCTATTTGTTTCTCAATTTGCATGCAAAGTTTTCGAACAACTTCTTCAGATTCTTCAATAACAATTGTAAATCGGTGTACATTTTCTATTTCTGATGGAGAAGTGCTTAAACTTTCAATATTAATTTTTCGTCGAGTAAAAATTCCTGCAACTCTTCCCAAAATTCCTATGGAATTTTCTGTATATAGCGTAATTGTATATTCTCGTTTTGAGTCCATAATCATTTATTTTAATCTAATTTCAGAAACACTTGTACCTTGCTCTACCATAGGAAATACATTGTTTTCTTTTCCTACAACTACTTCTAAAAGGTAAGAACCATCATGTTCTAACATTTCTTTTAATGCATTTTTCAAGTCGTTTCTTGCTTCTATTTTTTGACCTTCTATTTGATAAGCTTTTGCAAGCGCAACAAAATCTGGACTTGTAATATCTACGAATGAATAGCGTTTGTCGTTGAATAATTCTTGCCATTGACGAACCATTCCAAGGAAGCTATTGTTTAGGATTAACATCTTTACTTTTGCTCCAAATTGCATAATAGTTCCCATTTCTTGTAAAGTCATTTGGAAACCACCATCACCACAAACCATAACAATATCTTTTTCTGGTGCTCCATACCACGCTCCAATTGCAGCAGGTAAACCAAATCCCATTGTTCCTAATCCTCCTGATGTAACCAAAAGCTTAGAATCTTTGAATTTCGCATAACGACAAGCCGACATTTGATGTTGCCCAACATCTGTAACAATTACGGCTTCTCCGTTTGTTAACTCATTTAATGTGTTGATAACTTCAGCCATAGACATTACATCAGTTGTTGGATAGAATTCTTTATCAATAACTTCTGTACGTTCTTCTTTTTCGAGATCTCTAAATTCTTTTAACCAATCGGTATGTTCATTTTGATTAATCAAATTAGTTAATAACGGAAGTGTTTTTTTACAATCTCCCCAAACAGGGACAGCAACTTTTACATTTTTACCAATCTCTGCTGGGTCAATATCAAGATGAATCACTTTGGCTTGTTTTGCATATTTGTCTAAGCGTCCAGTTACGCGATCATCAAACCTCATTCCTATGGCAATTAATACATCGCAATCATTTGTTTTAACATTAGGTGCATAATTACCATGCATACCTAATAAACCTACATATTGTGGATGATCAGTATCTAAAGAACTTAATCCCATCAAAGTTGTTGCTACAGGAATTCCAGATTTTTCTAAGAAATCGTTTAATTCTTGTTCAGCTTTTCCAAGTAATATTCCTTGACCAATAATCGCAAATGGTTTTTTTGCTTGATTAATAAGTTTAGCAGCAGCTTTTATATATTCAGTTCTTATCTCTGGTTCTGGTCTATAACTGCGAACATGCGTGCATTTCTCATACTTTTTCTTTTCGATAAGTTGTATTTGAGCATTTTTTGTAATGTCAATTAAGACAGGTCCTGGTCTTCCAGAGCGAGCAATATGAAATGCTTTTGCTAGAACATCATTTATTTCTTCTGCATCAGTAATTTGATAATTCCATTTCGTGATAGGATTAGTAATATTGATAACGTCAGTTTCTTGAAAAGCATCCGTTCCTAAAAGAGAAGCGAAAACTTGCCCTGTGATACATACAATAGGATTGCTATCAATCATGGCATCTGCAATTCCAGTGACTAAATTCGTTGCGCCTGGACCACTCGTGGCAAAAGCTACACCTACTTTTCCTGAAGTTCTTGCATAACCTTGCGCAGCGTGAATGCCTCCTTGTTCATGACGAACTAAAATGTGTTCTAATTTATCTTTGTAATCATACAAAGCATCATATATAGGCATAATTGCGCCACCAGGATAGCCAAAGACTGTTGTAACTCCTTCGGACAATAAAGCGTTAATAATCGCTTGTGAACCTGAAATTTGAGTTGGTTTATTGGTCAGTAAGACATCCTTCTGAAGCGTTTCCGACTTGCTTTGCGTATTTGTATAAGACTCCATTTTTTACTTTTAATGCGGGTTGTTTCCAGTTATTTTTTCGATTTTCTAATGTTTTTTCATCAATCAAAAGGTTTAATTCATTTTTGTTGATGTCAATTTCGATGAGATCATTATTCTCGACTAATGCGATTGGACCTCCTTCAAAAGCTTCTGGTGTTATGTGACCGACGACAAATCCGTGCGTTCCGCCACTAAATCGTCCGTCTGTAATCAAAGCGACTTTATCTCCTAATCCAGCTCCAATAATGGCAGATGTTGGTTTCAACATTTCTGGCATTCCAGGACCACCTTTCGGACCTTCGTTTCGGATGACGATAACGCTTCCAGCTTTGATTTGTAAATCTTCGATTGCTTTTAAAACTTCAACTTCGCTATTAAAAACTTGTGCTTTTCCTTTAAAATAAAAACCTTCTTTTCCAGATATTTTAGATACCGATCCGCCAGGAGCAAGGTTTCCGTAAAGCATTTGTAAGTGTCCAGTTTCTTTTATGGGATTAGATAATGGACGAATAATATTTTGTTTAGAGAAATCTAAATCAGGAACCGATGCTAAATTTTCGGCTAATGTTTTTCCAGTAACCGTTAAACAACTTCCATCGATTAAATCTTCTTGTAACATATACTTTAAAACAGCAGGAACTCCACCAACTTTACTCAAATGTTCCATCAAGTATTTTCCACTAGGTTTTAAGTCTGCTATTACTGATGTTTTATCGTTAATTGCTTGTATATCGTCTAATGATAATTTGATATTCACAGTCGCTGCAATTGCTAATAAGTGCAAAACAGCATTTGTGCTTCCGCCTAAAACAACAATTGTTTTGATTGCATTTTCTAAAGAATTCTTCGTGATGATATCACTTGGTTTAATATCTTTTTCTAATAAAATTCTTAGATAATGTGCCGCAGTTGTACATTCGTTTTTCTTTTCTTGACTAAGAGCAGGGTAAGACGAAGAATAAGGTAAACTCATTCCCATTGCTTCAATCGCCGCTGCCATTGTGTTTGCTGTATACATTCCGCCACAAGCACCTGGACCAGGACAAGCATTCTGAATGATTCCACAAAAATCTTTGTCATCAAGATTTCCGTTTAATTTTTTTCCTAATGCTTCGAAAGCAGAAACAATGTTTAATTCCTCTTCTTTGTAATGTCCCGGAGCAATTGTTCCACCATAAATCATGATCGAAGGACGGTTTAAACGTCCCATTGCCATAATCGATCCTGGCATGTTTTTATCACAACCAGGAATAGTAATTACGCCATCGTAAAAGTGTCCTGCACAAACAGTTTCGATAGAATCTGCAATGATTTCTCTACTTACTAAAGAGTAGCGCATTCCTGAAGTTCCGTTGGTAATTCCATCGCTAATTCCGATAGTGTTGAACTTCAATCCGATTAGGTTTTCGGCTTTCATTCCATCTTGTACCAACTGTGCAAATTGATTTAGGTGCATATTGCAAGTATTTCCATCGTACCCCATGCTTGCAATTCCGATTAATGGTTTTTTAAGGTCTTCGTTTGTTAAGCCAATCCCATGTAACATCGCTTGTGACGCGGGTAAAGTGTCATCTTGCGTAACGGTTCGACTATGTTTGTTTAGTGCTTTGTTGTTGTTTTTCATCACTATTTATTTGACATTGTTTGTATTAAAAACATAAAAAAAAGCCACCCTGAATAAAGGTGGCTCATAAAAAATCGTTCAAAAAATTTGTCATAAAACCACCTTTCCTAATCGTAAGACCAAGACTAAAATAATAATGATAATAATGACGAAATTGTTTTGCATAATATTGTTTAATTAATTTTTCTCCATAAAAAAAGCCACCTCGTTAAGAAGTGGCTTTAATTGTTATTTTGTACGTACACAACTAATTACCACTCCCTGGGATAAGAATGACTAAAATAATCAAGTTGATAATGTTGTGAACTAATTTCATTTTCTTTTTTTGATAAGCCAAAGCTAGGATTAATTTTTTTAACTTAGCTCAACTTTTTTTATAAATTTTCCGAAAAATTTTCATTAATTGAAAATTCGCATTTTAACATTGCTTTTTTTAAAGATTGTTTAAAAATAAGTTTATAAAATTTTATATTTGCAAAACTTTGGAACAGAAAACTATTCACAACGTTTTTAGCTTATACGATTCTTCAGATTTCGTACAGAAGCTTATTGTCAATTTTAAAAATAATCCACAGCATAAAGTCAATATCAAAGGTTTTTTAGGTTCAGGATTGAGCATTATAACTGGTCATTTATATGATCGTGTTGCGCGTCCTACGATTCTAATTTTTGATGATAAAGAAGAAGCGGCTTATGTGTTAAATGATTTGGAAACTTTGTTTGATAAAGAACAAATTCTATTTTTTCCGTCTTCTTATAAGCGTCCTTACGAAATTGAGGAAGTAAATAATGCAAATGTTGTTATTAGAACAGAGGTTTTAAATGTATTATCGCATTCGAAACGCCCAAAAATTGTGGTGACATATGCGGAAGCCTTGTCTGAAAAAGTAGTGACAAAAAAAGCGCTTTCTACGAATACACTTAAAGTGAAGGTTGGAAATGATTTAGGAATTGATTTCTTAACGGAGGTTTTATCTTCTTATAATTTTCATCGTGTTGATTTTGTTTCTGAACCGGGAGAATTCTCGATTCGTGGTGGAATTATAGATGTTTTTTCGTTTTCGAATGAGCATCCTTATCGAATTTCGTTGTTTGGTGATGAGGTGGAAACCATCAGAACGTTTGATATCGAGAATCAATTGTCCATTGCAACGACAAAAGAAATTACGATTATTCCAAATCTTGAGAGTAAATCGATTAACGAAAAACGAGAAAGTTTCTTAGAATATATTTCGAAAGATAGTTTAGTTATCGCGAAAAATATTTCTGTTTTAGCGAAACAAATCACCAAGAATTTTGAACAAGCTGAAACTGCTTTTGCTGAATTAAAAGGAGAAATTAAACAAGCAGAACCGAATCAATTATTTTTGAATGAGAATGCATTTCTTCAACAAATTTCATCTTATGGAGTTATTGAATGTTCGATGAAATCTTATTTTGAAACAGTTGAAGAAATAGAATCACCATTCAAACCTCAACCAAGTTTTAATAAGCAATTCGAGTTATTAATTGATGATTTGAATGAGCATAAAGCCGAAGGTTTCAAAAATGCACTGATTTGTTCCAATGAAAATCAAATCAAACGTTTCGAAGAAATTTTTGATGATATCGGAAAAGAAGTTTCATATATTCCCGTTTTGGGATCTATTTATCAAGGTTTTATTGACGAAGAAATCAAATTAACGTGTTATACGGATCACCAGATTTTTGGTCGATATCATAAATTCAATCTTCGAAATTCATTTTCCAAAAAAGAAGCGATTACGCTAAAGGAAATCAATTCGTTGCAAGTTGGAGATTTTGTGACGCATATAGATTATGGGATCGGAAAATTTGCAGGTTTGGTACGATTGAATAATAATGGCGTAACGCAAGAATCAATCAAATTGATTTATCAAAATAATGATATTCTGTATGTTAATATTCATTCGTTGCATAAAATTGCAAAGTTTAGAGGAAAAGATGGCGCTGAGCCAAAAATTTCAAAACTTGGATCTCCAGCTTGGAAAAATTTAAAGAATAAAACCAAAGCTAAAGTAAAAGAAATTGCTTTCGATTTGATTAAATTATATGCGAAACGCCGTGCCAGAAAAGGTTTTGCGTATTCGCCTGATACGTATTTGCAAAATGAGTTGGAAGCATCTTTTATTTATGAAGATACGCCCGATCAGTACAAAGCGACGCAAGATGTAAAAACGGATATGGAATCTGAACGCCCAATGGATCGTTTGGTTTGTGGAGATGTTGGTTTCGGGAAAACAGAGGTTGCGATTCGTGCGGCGATGAAAGCAGCTGTTGATGGAAAACAAGTTGCTGTTTTAGTGCCAACAACGATTTTAGCTTTTCAACATTTCAAGACATTTTCAGAGCGTTTACGAGATTTGCCTGTGAAAGTTGCTTATCTCAATCGATTTGTAACAGGAGCAAAGAAAAAAGCTGTTTTAGATGGTTTAAAATCTGGTCAAGTTGATATTGTGATAGGAACGCATCAATTGGTTAATCCAAAAATTGAATACAAAGATTTGGGATTATTAATTGTGGATGAGGAACACAAATTTGGTGTTGGTGTAAAAGATAAATTGAAAACACTTCGCGAAAATATTGATACATTAACCTTGACTGCGACGCCAATTCCGCGTACACTTCAATTCTCGTTGATGGCTGCGCGTGATTTATCGGTTATCAAAACTCCTCCACCAAATAGACAACCTGTCGATACGCAATTGGTTGGTTTTAATGAAGAGATTTTCCGTGATGCGATTATGTATGAAATGCAACGTGGTGGACAAGTTTATATCATTCACAATCGTGTGCAATCGTTAAAAGATATTGCTGGAATGGTACAACGATTAGTTCCTGATGCGAGTGTGGCGATTGGTCATGGACAAATGGATGGGAAAGAATTAGAAGCCGTTTTACTCGATTTTATTGATGGTCGATATGATGTTTTTGTGTCAACAACTATTATCGAATCTGGTTTAGATGTTCCGAATGCGAATACGATTTTAATTAATGATGCGCAGAATTTCGGTTTGGCAGATTTGCATCAAATGCGTGGACGTGTTGGTCGTAGTAACCGCAAAGCGTTTTGTTATTTGGTTGCGCCACCACTTTCGGTTTTAACGGACGAAGCGCGTAAACGTTTGCAAGCAATTGAGCAGTTTTCTGATTTAGGATCAGGATTCAATATTGCGATGAAAGATTTAGAAATTCGTGGAGCTGGAAATCTTTTAGGTGCTGAACAAACAGGATTTATGATGGATATTGGATTCGAAACGTATCAAAAAATCTTGAATGAAGCGATAGAAGAATTGAAAGAAACGGATTTCAAAGATTTGTTCGAAGATCAAAAATCGGAAGAAGTAAAATCGTATGTGTCGGATGTGCAAATTGATTCGGATTTACAAATTATGTTCCCAGACGAATACATTGAAAGTTCGGAAGAGCGTTTATTGCTGTACAAAGAATTAGCTGATGTCGAAACTGAAACAGATTTACAAACGTTTAAAAATAATTTGATTGACCGCTTTGGAAAATTACCAATTGAAGCCGAAAATTTATTGGAATCAATTCAACTGAAATGGATCAGTAAAAAATTAGGTTTCGAACGTTTGGTGATGAAAAATGGTGTTTTATTGGCTTATTTTATTAATAAACCACAAAGCGAATTTTATCAGTCAGATGAATTTAGATTAATTTTAAATTACGTTCAAAATAACCCTAAAAACATCAATTTTAAGGAAAAATCACCCAAAAAAGGAGAAGAGTATCCAACATTGTTAGTACGATTTGAACATATTAAAACTGTGCATGAAGCACTGCAAAATCTACAAAATTTATTAATTCATTAACTTTTTTAAGTTTTAATTAGTAATCTAATAAAATACATAGGGAGAATTGACCAAGTTGTTAGTTCTCCTTTTTTTATTCAATCATTAAACTTCCGATATAGATAAATAATATATAATTTATCATATAAAGAACTATAACTAGCTGAAAACTAATTTACATAAATAATATGATATTTTATTATTATTTTTATCGATAAAATATTAGTTGGAAAAATAGTAAAGTAGTTATGGAAACAGCATCAAGTTATATTCCTATTCTCATTCTTTTTGTGATTGCTTTTGCGTTTGTAGCGGGTACTATCGTTGCGACACATTTTCTTGGGCCATCGAGAAAGACAGACGAAAAATTAGAGAATTTCGAGTCTGGGATTGAGAAAGTTGGAAATGCAAGACAGCCATTTGCAATTAAATACTTCTTAGTAGCCATTTTATTCGTGTTATTCGACGTAGAGGTAATCTTCTTTTACCCATATGCAGCGAATTTTAAAGAGTTAGGTTGGGAAGGTTTTGCAGCAGTTGTAACATTCGTTGGATTATTCTTTGTGATGTACTTGTATGTACGCAAAAAAGGAGCTCTTAATTGGGAAAAATAGAGCGATTAAAATTCTAAAATAATAGTATAATGATTCATAATAAAAGACCAGTAACACACAATACCAATGTGAAGATTGTAGAGTCTCCAGGAGGTTTTGAAGGTGAAGGTTTTATGGCGATGCAACTATCAAAAGTAGTTGGATTAGCGCGTAAAAACTCTATTTGGCCTTTACCATTTGCGACAAGTTGTTGCGGAATCGAGTTTATGGCGACTATGGGTTCGACATACGATTTGGCACGTTTTGGATCTGAGCGTTTGGCTTTTACGCCTCGTCAGTGCGATTTGTTGATGGTAATGGGTACAATTTCTAAAAAAATGGCGCCAGTTCTGAAGCAAGTTTACATCCAAATGGCAGAACCTCGTTGGGTGATTGCTGTTGGTGCTTGTGCAAGTTCGGGAGGAATTTTTGATACATATTCGGTCTTACAAGGAATTGATGAAGTAATTCCAGTAGACGTATATGTGCCAGGTTGTCCGCCTCGTCCAGAAGCAATTATCGATGGTGTAATGCGTATTCAGGAGTTGGTAGAGAGCGAAAGTGTTCGTCGCAGAAGTAGCGAAGAATATCAACAACTTTTAGCAAGTTATGGAATTAAATAAGTTGAAATAATGGACAATTCATTTATAAAAGACCGTTTGGTTCAGAAGTTTCAAGAAAATATATACGGATACGAAGAGCATTTCGGTGTATTGACTTTATACGCTAACAAAGATTTCAATCTAAAGATTTTACAATATTTATATGATGATGAGCAATTATCTTTCAAATTTTTGAAGGATTTAACTGCTATTCATTATCCTAATAATGTTGGAGAAGAATTGGTTGTAACCTATTTAGTTTATAATCTATATGAAGGAGTTGAGGTTCGATTAAAATTTGCTTTACCAATCGAAAAACCTTCGATTTTTACCGCAACTAAATTATTCGAAACAGCTAACTGGTTAGAGCGCGAGGCGTATGATTTCTATGGAGTTGATTTTGTAGGACATCCAAATTTAATTCGTGTCATGAATGTTCCAGAAATGGATTATCATCCGTTACGCAAAGAGTTCCCATTAGAGGATCAAACACGTAAAGACAAAGACGACGATATGTTTGGTCGTGGTGGAGATTTTAATTACGGAGGTTTTAATGTAAAAGCAAATTAACCATGGGAAAAGAGAAAACTAAAAAATTAAAGCATCTTGATCTTCCAGATGGTTCGTTAGAAAAAAGCACAATTACCTTAAACTTAGGACCTACGCATCCTGCAACACATGGGGTATTTCAAAATATTTTAGAGATTGATGGTGAAATCATCAAATCTGCGGTTCCTACAGTTGGGTATATTCACCGTGCTTTTGAGAAAATTGCTGAACGCAAACCTTTGTACCAAATTACACCTTTAACAGACCGATTGAACTATTGTTCGGCGCCGTTAAATAACTTAGGTTGGCACATGACAGTTGAGAAATTCGTTGGAATTGAAGTTCCAAAACGTGTTTCTTATTTGCGTGTTATCATTATGGAATTGGCTCGTATGGCAGATCATATTGTATGTAACTCGATTATGGGTGTTGATACAGGAGCATTTACAGGATTCCTTTATATGATGAAATACCGCGAGTTGATTTATGAGATTTACGAAGAAATTTGTGGTTCTCGTTTAACAACAAATATTGGTCGTATCGGTGGTTTCGAACGTGATTTTTCTGAAGTTGCTTGGACAAAAATCCATCGTTTCGTGAGAGAGTTTCCAGATGTCTTAACAGAGTTTGAAAACTTATTTTTACGTAACCGTATTTTTATGGATCGTACACAAGGAGTTGGAGGAATTTCGGCTGAGCGTGCATTAAATTATGGTTTCACAGGACCAAATTTACGTGCAGCTGGTGTAGATTATGATGTTCGTGTAGCGAAACCATATTCTCGTTACGAAGAATTCGAATTCGATATTCCAGTTGGTACAACGGGAGATTGTTACGATAGATTCTTAGTTCGTGGTCAAGAAATGTGGCAAAGTTTAAGCATCATTAAACAAGCAATTGCAAAAATTGATGCATTAGAAGGAGAAGAAGCAACGCAATATCATGCTGATGCTCCAGACTTTTATTTACCACTAAAGAAAGATGTTTACACAAAAATGGAAGCGTTAATCTATCACTTCAAAATTATTATGGGAGAGGTAGATATGCCAAAAGGAGAAATTTATAATTCAATCGAAGCTGCAAATGGTGAGTTGGGTTATTATTTCGTTTCTGATGGTGGACGTTCGCCATACCGTTTACATTTCCGTAGACCTTGTTTCATTTATTATCAAGCTTATCCAGAATTGATTGAAGGATCAATGATTTCAGATGCCATTATCACAATGAGTAGTTTGAATTTGATTGCTGGAGAATTAGATGCTTAATAAAAATTATTAAAAATGGCAATTCAATTTTCAGAAGAAACACAACAAAAAGTAGATAAAATCATTGCACGTTATCCATCGGATAAAAAACAAAGTGCATTGATTCCTTTACTTCATGTCGCACAAGCTGAGTTTGGTGGTTGGTTAGACACTCCTCATTTAGATTATGTTGCAGAAGTATTAGAAATTTTACCAGTAGAAGTTTACGAAGTAGCTTCATTTTATTCGATGTTTAACTTAAATCCTGTAGGGAAATTTGTGTTAGAAGTTTGTCAAACAGGACCTTGTATGTTAAGAGGTTCAGACAAAATTATTGAACACATCAAAACAAAATTAAATATTGAAGCTGGTGGAACTTCGGCAGATGGTTTATTTACATTAAAACCAGCCGAATGTTTAGGAGCATGTGGTTACGCGCCAATGCTACAGTTAGGAAAAACGTATCGTGAGAATTTAACGATCGAGAAAGTAGACGAATTAATCGAGGAATTGAAAAAATTAGCATAATGGGACAAAAATTACTGTTAAAAAATATTGATGTTCCAGGAATTCGTCAGTATCAAGCTTACCGCGAAAACGGTGGTTATGCAAATGCTGAAAAAGCATTTAAAATGACAACTGATGAAATCTTAGAAGAAGTAAAAACTTCTGGTTTAAGAGGTCGTGGTGGTGCAGGTTTCCCAACTGGAATGAAATGGAGCTTTTTGGCAAAGCCAGAAGGTGTTCCAAGACACTTAGTGGTAAATGCAGACGAATCTGAACCAGGAACGTTCAAAGACCGTTTCTTGATGGAATATATTCCTCATTTATTAATTGAAGGAGTTCTGATTTCATCATTCTGTTTAGGTTCTAATACATCATTTATTTATATCCGTGGAGAATATGCGTGGGTTGCAGAAATTTTAGAAGAAGCAATCGACGAAGCAAAAGCTGCTGGTTGGTTAGGTAAAAACATTCAAGGAACAGGTTTCGATTGCGAAATTTATGTTCAACGTGGAGGTGGAGCTTATATCTGTGGAGAGGAAACGGCATTGTTAGAATCGTTAGAGGGTAAACGTGGAAATCCACGTCTAAAACCACCTTTCCCAGCTGTTAAAGGTTTATGGGGAAGACCAACGGTTGTAAACAATGTAGAAACAATTGCAGCTATTGTTCCAATTATTGAGATTGGAGGAGAAGCATATTCTAAAATTGGAGTTGGACGTTCAACAGGAACAAAATTAATTTCAGCTTGTGGTAATATTAATAAACCAGGCGTTTATGAAATTGATATGACAATTACGGTTGAAGAATTTATTTATTCAGACGAATATTGTGGAGGTATTCCAAATGGAAAACGCCTTAAAGCATGTATTCCTGGAGGAAGTTCTGTGCCAATTGTTCCAGCAAACTTATTGTTAAAAACTGCAGAAGGTAAACCTCGTTACATGAATTACGAAAGTTTATCAGAAGGAGGTTTCCAAACAGGAACAATGATGGGTTCCGGAGGATTTATTGTTTTAGATGAAGATCAAGATGTTGTTTACCACACGTATACATTAGCTCGTTTCTATCGTCACGAATCGTGTGGACAATGTTCACCTTGTCGTGAAGGAACAGGTTGGATGGAAAAAATCTTGAAACGAATCGATGAAGGAAAAGGAAAAATGTCTGACATCGAATTGTTATGGGATGTTCAACGTAAAATCGAAGGAAATACAATTTGTCCATTAGGAGATGCAGCGGCTTGGCCAGTAGCAGCGGCAATTCGTCACTTCCGTGATGAGTTTGAATGGCATATTAATAATCCGGAAGAATGTTTGATGCGTAATTTTGGTTTAGCACATTATGCTGATCCAATCGAAATTAAAGAAACCGCAAATTAATACGAAGATGGCAGAAGAAACACCATTATTTAAAGTTACCATCGATAACGAAACGATTGAAGTACCTGCGGGAACAACGATCCTTCAAGCCGCTCGTATGGTTGGTAAAGAAGTAGCACCTCCAGCGATGTGTTACTACGGTAAATTAGAAAATACAGGAGGAAACTGTAGAACATGTTTGGTAGAAGTATCAAAAGGAAGTGAAGCAGATCCTCGTCCAATGCCAAAATTGGTTCCGTCTTGTCGTACAACAGTTATGGACGGAATGGTTGTAGGCAATAAAACGTCTGAGCGTACAGTTGAGGCACGTAAAGGTATTGTTGAATTATTATTAATCAACCATCCTTTAGATTGTCCAGTATGTGATCAAGCAGGAGAATGTAAATTACAAGATTTAAGTTACGAGCACGGAGCAGAAGCAACACGTTACGAATTTGATCGTCGTACATTCCCAAAAGAAGATTTAGGTCCAAATATTCAGTTGAACATGAACCGATGCATTTTATGTTATCGTTGTGTAAAAACTGCGGATCAAATCACAGGTTGTCGTGAGCATGGTGTAATGAATCGTGGAGATCACGCAGAAATTTCAACTCATATCAACAAAAGTTTAGATAACGAATTCATCGGAAATATTATTGATGTTTGTCCAGTTGGAGCTCTAACAGATAAAACGTTCCGTTTCAAAAATCGTGTTTGGTTCTTGAAACCAGTTGATGCACATCGCGATTGTCCGACTTGTTCTGGTAAAGCACAAGTGTGGTTCCGTGGAAACGAAGTTTTCCGTGTAACAGCTCGCAAAGATGAATTTAACGAAGTAAAAGATTGGATTTGTAACACATGTCGTTTCGATAAAAAAGATATCAACGATTGGACGTTAGAAAAACCATCAGAAATTTCTAAAGATTCTGTTGTTCGTCAAGGTCATTACTTTGAGAATAAAGTGGAGCCAAAAGAAACACTTCCGAAAGTAATCAAACGCGATCCAAAGATTTTATTAGATATTCACTCGGTTTCAGAAGTAAATGAACCAAATCGTGATTTATCTAAAATTGATGGACCAGCAACAAGTAAAGATTTTAAAGATTAATCATTCGTAAATAAAATTAACAAAATGACAGAAGAATTTATTGCTGATGCATTAGAAAAGTTAGCTTTAGTAGGCGTAATGATTGGTTTTGCATTAGTTGTTGCCATGTACTCTACTTGGGCTGAGCGTAAAGTTGCAGCATTCTTACAAGATCGTATCGGACCAAACCGTGCAGGTATTTTTGGTTTATTACAACCGCTTGCCGATGGTTTAAAATTATTCTCGAAAGAGGAAATTACACCAAAAGATTCGAATAAATTTTTATTCATCTTAGGTCCATCTTTGGCAATGATTGTAGCTTGTATGACAGGTGCAGTTATTCCATGGTCGACAGCTTTCGAGATTGGAGATCGTGTAGTTGTTCCTCAAATTGCAGATGTTAACATCGGATTTTTATACATTTTAGGTGTATTAAGTTTAGGTGTTTATGGAATTATGATTGGTGCTTGGGCATCGAACAACAAATACTCTTTAATGGGAGGTTTGCGTGCAGCTTCGCAGATTATTTCGTACGAATTACCGATGGGAATAGTGTTAATCACAATTTTGATGATGACAGGTTCTTTAAAATTGAGTGATATTGTACATTATCAACAAGAGCATGCGTGGTTTATCTTATTACAACCATTAGGATTTATTATTTTCTTGGTTTGTTCGTTCGCAGAAACTAACCGTACTCCGTTCGATTTACCAGAAGCAGAAAATGAGTTAATTGGAGGTTATCACTCAGAATATTCTTCGATGAAGATGGGATTCTTCTTATTCGCAGAATACATCAACATGTTTATCAGTTCTGTAGTAATTTCTACCTTATATTTTGGTGGATACGATATCCCATTTGTAGACGATGCAACATTAGTAAACTCTATCGGAGTGAATGGAACGGCAATTCTTAATTTCCTTTCATTATTCGGTAAAGCTTGTTTCTTCATCTTCTTCTATATGTGGGTGCGTTGGACGATTCCTCGTTTCAGATATGACCAATTAATGGATTTAGGTTGGAAAAAATTATTGCCTTTAGCATTAATCAATATGTTAATTACAGGCTTAGTGATTTTATTATTAAACAAGTAGAATCATCAAAATCATTAAAAGTATGAAACCAATTACAAATAGAGTAAAACAAGTAGAACGTAAACCCCTTACTTTTTGGGAAAGTATCTATTTGATTTCTATCGCAAAAGGGTTGATGATTACATTGAAGCACTTCTTTTCGAAGAAAGCAACAATTAGTTATCCAGAAAAACAAAGACCGTTTAGTCCTGTATTTAGAGGATTACACGTTTTGAATAGAGATGAAGAAGATCGCGAAAATTGTACGGCTTGTGGACTTTGTGCTTTGGCTTGTCCAGCAGAAGCGATTACAATGGAAGCAGCAGAAAGACTTCCTGGTGAAGAAAATCTTTACCGCGAAGAAAAATATGCAGCGAAATATGAAATTAACATGTTACGTTGTATTTTCTGTGGATTCTGTGAAGAAGCTTGTCCAAAAGATGCTGTTTATTTATCGCAAACAGTTCCACCAGCAAGTTTCAAACGTCAAAACTTTATCTATTCGAAAGAAGATTTATTAATCCCGAAAAAAGCTACAAATTAATGGAATTACCTATCATTTTATTCTATGTTTTGTCGAGCTTAACGGTGTTAAGTGCGCTACTAATGGTGTTCAGTAAAAATCCTGTACATTCCATTTTATATTTAATCGTAACATTCTTCTGCATCAGCGGACATTATGTATTGCTAAACGCACAGTTTTTGGCAATTGTAAATGTCATTGTCTATGCCGGAGCAATTATGGTATTGTTCTTATTCGTGGTGATGTTGATGAACTTGAATAGTGAAAAGAAATCATTTGGTCGACCAGCAAAAATATTAGCAGCGAGTTTAATCTCTTTGTTATTTGTTGCCTTGACAATTGGTATTTTCTCACAAAATCAAGCTTCTGCAAACACAGCTGTAGAAATGGGAACAGGTGATTTAGGATTGATTCACAACTTAGGATCATTGTTGTATTCAGAATATGTTTTACCATTCGAGTTGAGCAGTATTTTGTTTATTTCTGCAATGATTGGAGCGGTGATGTTATCGAAAAAGGACGAAGAATTATTGGATTAAATATAAAAAGTAAAAGATGTTACCAATCAGTTATTATATTACTTTATCATTAATCCTATTCGGAATAGGAATGGCTGGCGTAATGATTCGTCGTAACGCAATTGTCATTTTTATGTGTATAGAATTGATGTTAAATTCTGTGAATTTGTTGTTAGTAGCGTTCTCAAAAATGCACTATCACGCAAATCCAGCATTAGAAAAAGGAACAGATGCACAACTTTTAGTATTCTTTATTATGGTTGTGGCTGCGGCTGAGGTTGCTGTAGGATTATCAGTGATAATTTTATTGTTCCGCAAAGTATACTCGGTAGATATTAATGTGTTAAATCGTTTAAAAGGTTAAGAATGGAGCAGTATATATGGTTAATTCCTTTGATTCCATTCATCGGATTTTTAATTAACGGTTTAGGACGAAATGTACTTTCTAAAAGCTTAGTGACTTTCATCGGAAGTGGAGCAGTTTTGGCAAGTTTCATTTTATCAATCATGGTTTTTATGTCAGTTCCATCAGGAGCAGATGCACAACCATTAATTTTTAAGGCATTTGATATTATCAATATTCCAACTTTACAAGTTCCGTTTGCATTTCAAATTGATGCATTAACGAGTTTGTTTTTGTTAATTATTACAGGAGTTGGATTTTTAATTCACGTGTACAGCTCGGCTTACATGAGCGAAGACAAAGGATTTGCAAAATTCTTTTCTTACCTAAATTTATTCATCTTCTTCATGTTGATTCTTGTGATGGGAAACAATTTCGTAATGATGTTTATTGGATGGGAAGGAGTTGGACTTTGTTCATTCTTATTAATTGGTTTTTGGTTTACAAATCCAGAATATATCAAAGCAGCAAAGAAAGCTTTCATCATGAACCGTATTGGAGATGTTGGATTCTTATTGGCAATGTTTTGGATTTTTAAAGAATTTGGAACGTTAGAATATGTAAAAGTATTCAGCCAATTAGCAATTGATCCATCTGCATTTACAGGTTTTGTATTAACAGGAATCACATTATTGTTATTCTTAGCAGCAACAGGTAAATCGGCTCAATTACCATTATTTACTTGGTTACCAGACGCGATGGCAGGACCAACGCCAGTTTCAGCACTTATTCACGCTGCAACAATGGTAACGGCAGGTATCTTTATGATTACACGTTGCAACGAATTATTTTCGGCAGCGCCAATCACATTACAAGTTATTCAGTACGTAGGAATTGCAACAGCTTTTGTTACTGCAACGATTGCAATGCGTCAAAACGATATCAAAAAAGTATTGGCTTATTCTACAGTTTCTCAATTAGGATTAATGTTCGCAGCAATTGGATCTGGAGCGTATATCGCAGCAGTTTTCCACGTAATGACGCATGCATTTTTCAAAGCATTATTATTCTTAGGGGCAGGTTCTGTAATTCACGGAATGCACCACGAGCAAGATATGCGCAAAATGGGAGGTTTGAGCAAATACATGAAAATTACACATATCACTTTCTTGATTGGATGTTTGGCAATCGCTGGTATTCCAGGTTTATCAGGTTTCTTCTCGAAAGACGAAATGTTATTAGGAATGTTTGTTTCTAATCCAGTTGTTTACGGAATCGGATTTATCGTTTCTGTGATGACAGCATTCTATATGTTCCGTTTATATGCAATGACTTTCTTAGGAGATTTAAGAGATAAAGAAGCTCATCCGCATGAAAGTCCAGCTGCAATGACAATTCCATTAATCATCTTAGCAGTTCTTTCTGTTTTTGCAGGTTATATCGGAATTCCAGCGTTGTTTATGCAAGACGGACATAAACTTCAAACTTTCTTAAGTGGAGTTGTATCAATCGGAGAAGCTCATCATGTTTCTCATGCAACAGAATGGATGATGATGGGAGCTTTATTACTTTGTGTACTTGGTGCAATTTATTATGCAATCAAGAAATACACAAACCATGTAGATGGTGAAGCAACAGGAATTGCAAAATTCTTTGAAGACAAATGGTACATCGACGAGTTATATGACAATGCAATTGTAAAACCATTGTTCGAGTTGGGTGATGTCTTGAAAAAATATGTAGAAAAAGCAGGAATTGCAGCTTTTGTTTTAGGAGTTGGAACTGTTTCTGGTCGCGCATCAAAAAATGTACGTCAGCTACAAAACGGAAATGTAGGATTCTATATTATGCTAATGGTTGTAGGAATCGTGGCAGGTATCGCAATCTTTTTTATGGGGTATTTAATTTCAAAATAGGTTAGTAATGCTTTTATCTTTATTTATCATTTTACCATTAATAGTAGGAGTTTTTATGCTATTAATGCAAGGTCAAAAACCACAAAGATGGTTAGGAGCATTCGTTGGTGGAGCGTTGTTGGCGTTGTACTTGTTTATCACTTGCAAAGGTGGAAACAACGAGTTAACGTTTCAAACACAATGGTTCAATTTCAACAGCGTTAAAACTTATTTCGCGTTAAATGCTCAAGGTTTGGGAGGATTAATGATTCTATTAACTAACCTTACTTACTTAGCTCTTTTTGTTTATTTATCAACAACAAAACAAAAATATAGCAATACATTCTATGGATTATTGTTAATCACTTTAGCAGGATTAAACGGAGTTTTCTTAGCAGAAGATTTAATTTTATTCTATTTCTTCTGGGAAGTTGTCTTAATTCCAGTTTATTTCTTAATCGGATTATTTGGAATTGGAAAAGACAAAATTCGCGCAAATATGACATTCTTCTTATATACGATTTTAGGATCGATGTTTATGTTAGGAGGAATTATTTACATCGGATTTTTCTTACAACCAGCATCATTTTTATTAACAGATGTTGTACAAGTTACAGGACCGCATTATTCAACAAATACAGCGTTGGCATTGTTATTCTTAATCGCTTTTGTGATTAAAATTCCAATCTTTCCATTTCACACATGGCAACCAACCATCTACAAAACATCTCCAACTCCATTAACAGTTGTACTTTCAGCTTTGATGGCAAAAATGGGATTATTTGCAGTGGTTACTTGGTATTTAGGAATGTTCCCAACGATTTCTGAATTGTTCAAATACATTACGTACATCGCAATTTTCGGATTAGTTTATGCTTCGTTAATCGCTTTGAGTGCAAAAAATGTAAAGAAAATTATTGCATATAGCTCGATTGCTCACTTAGCTTTAATTTTTGTTTCTATATTTTCAGAATTAGCAAATGGTGTAACAGGAGCTTATTTTCAAATGTTTTCACATGGTTTAGTTGTTTTAGGATTATGGTTATGTGTAGATATTATGGAAAGAAAATATGATTTGACAGATATTAAATCGATTGGTGGTTTAGCGAAAGTTGATCCAACATTATCTATCTTATTCATGATATTCGGTTTAGCAAACGTAGCATTACCATTGACAAGTTCATTCATTGGAGAGTTTATGATGCTTTCAGCATTATTTACACACAATCCAGTTTTATGTGTAGTAGCTTGTTTAGGTGTTATTTTATCTGCCGTTTATACGTTGAGATTATCAAGCGCATTATTGTTTGGAGAAGTGAAAAACATCAAACAAAAAGATGCTCAAAAAGGAGGTTTTGGACCAATTGCAGTTTTATCAGTAATCGCAATCATCGTGATTATTTTAGGAGTTTATCCAACACCAATTTTTAATTTATTAGCACATTAATCATTTTTGAATAAATAGATATGAATACGATTATTTTATCAGCACTTTCAGGTATTATTTTGATGTTTAGTGGATTCTACATCAAAAATAATCGTGCCTTAAATATACTTTCTGTTGTTCTGTTTTTCGGAATGATTGTAGGAGGAATTTTCGATTTGAAAGGTTGCTCAATGTTCGCAGGAAAATTCGATAACATGATTGGACAGTCGCTTTACGGCGTTTCGTTCTTTATCGCATTGGCGGGATTGGCAATTTTTTACTTATTGTTGAACAAAGATTCGTTTGGAAAAGTAGGAAAACATGTGGCGGAATATTATGCCTTAATTTTCTTCTCTTTCGTTGGAATCGCAGTTCTAGCACAATTCCACAACTTGGTAATTATGTTCTTAGGAATCGAATTAATGTCAATTCCAATGTACATTATTGCAGGAACAAACAAAGAAAGTCTTAGAAGTACAGAAGCTTCTGTAAAATATTTCTTGATGGGAGCTTTCTCAACAGGAATTTTGATGTTAGGTGTAACATTTTTGTATGGCGCAACAGGAACTTTTATGGTTGATCAATTGGTGAACTATAACAAAGATTTCGAAACAATTTATTACGCAGGATGGTGTCTAATCATCTTTGCATTTTGTTTCAAAGTTTCTGCGGCACCTTTCCACGCATGGACACCAGACGTTTACGACGGAACACCAACTGTGTTTACATCGTTTATGTCGACAATCATCAAAGGAGGGTCGTTTTTAGGATTTATTTTAGTCTTAAAATCATTCCCAACAAATGTAGAATATGCCGAATATTACCGTTTATTATTTGCGTCAATCATCATTTTGACGTTATTTATCGGAAACTTCGGAGCAATTTCTCAAAAATCTGTCAAACGTTTGATGGCTTATTCATCAATCGCGCAAGCAGGTTTCATGTTATTTGTTTTGTTTAACATCAATTCATCATCTAAAGAGGCTTTGATGTTCTATACGATTGCTTATTCGGTTGCGAATTTCATTATTTTCTATACGATTGATCAATTCAAAAATCCAAAATTTGAAAGTTTCATTGGTTTAGGAAAAGCAAATCCAGTTCTGGCTGCAGCGATGACAATTTCTTTGATTTCGTTAGCAGGTATTCCATTAACAGGAGGTTTCTTCGCTAAATTTATGGCATTAAGTATTGGAGGAACAAACGATAAAAACCTATTTTTGATTGTAATTGCATTGGTTATGGCAGTTTTGAGTATGTATTATTACTTCAAAATCATCAACTATATGTATTTCAAAAAAGGAAAAAACAAATTAAAAACACAAGACGGATTAACGAATTTCCTTTTAATCATCGGAATGGTTATCTTAATTGTGATGGGAATTTTTCCAGGAATATTATCTTCGTTTTTGCAAACGCCAATGTGGTAATTGTAGAATGATTATTATATAGTTTTTTATTATTTATTATTTAAAAGCTCGTGTCAAGTACTTGACACGAGCTTTTTTTAGTATATTAACATTCTAAAATGTTCAATTAATTTTATGAAGATAACTTTATCGATTATAGTATTTTGTTTGCATTCAATATTATTCTCTCAACAAATTGAAGAATTAAATCGAATATTGAAAATTGATTCATTGAAATTGCATGAAAATGAAATTAGAATTTATAAAAAATACGCTACATCGACAGGTTTAGAAATGTTTCGTCTTTATAATGTTAAAGATGATTATTGGAAAGCAGAACTGTATCAAACAAAAGCAGGAACAATTGATAATGTAACTAAAATTAGAATTGTTAAAGAGAAATTAAACTCTTTGAGTAATCTTGAATTAATTTGGTTTAAAATTTTAGATACAGATATTTTATACTTGCCAGATTTTGATAAAATAAGCTATAAGCTAAAAAATAAATCAAATCAATATTCTATAGAAGAAGGAAGTATCGTAAACACGAAAAAGAAAACATCGATTCTTGATGGAGTAAGTTATTACATTTTGATTAATAGTAACAATAAAAAAAATACGATTCATTATTATAATCCAGAGAACTATCTCGAATATTATCCAAATGTTGATGAATTAATATCGATAAAAGAATTATTAGATTTGATAAGATTAGAGTTTGGTTGTTTAAAGTAATCAAAAGCTTGAAACAAAACTGACTTGTTTCAAGCTTTTTCGTATTTTTGAGAGATTAAAGTTTAATGATTAGTTAGAAATGAGAAAATTTACTTTACTAATTTGCCTTTGTTTGGTACAATTTGCTTTTGCGCAACGCAAAGGATATTGGCAACAAAAGGTAGATTATAAGATTGATGTTGATATGAAAGAAAAAGCATATCAATACGATGGAAAAATGCAATTGAAATACACGAACAATTCAGGACAAAGCCTGAATAAAGTTTATTTTCATTTGTATTTTAATGCTTTTCAACCAGGAAGTATGATGGATAATCGTTTGCAAAACATTCCAGATCCTGATAAACGAATGGCAACGAATGTCGGAACAAAAGAAAATCCAAAATATGTTAGCCGTATTTCTGAATTAAAACCAGATCAAATCGGTTATCAAAAAGTGACTTCTCTTAAGCAAGACGGTAAAGCCGTTTCGTATAAAGTTGATGGAACAATCTTAGAAGTTACTTTAGCAAAACCAATTGCAGAAGGACAAACTTCTACTTTCGATATGATTTGGAATGCGCAAGTTCCTGAACAAATTCGTCGTTCTGGACGTAATTCGAAAGATGGTGTAGAATTTTCTATGGCGCAATGGTATCCAAAAATGGCAGAATTCGATCCTGAAGGTTGGCATTTAGATGAATATGTTGGTCGCGAATTTTTTGCTCCTTTTGGTAATTTTGATGTTACAATCAACATCGATAAAGATTATGTTGTGGGAGCTTCGGGAGAATTACAAGACCCTAATAGTGTAAAAGGTTATGTAAAAAATCCAACAATCAAAACAAAGAATGGAAAAGTAGCTTGGAATTTCAAAGCTGAAAATATTCACGATTTTGTTTGGGCTGCGGATAAAGAATTTATTGTAGAACATGCAAAATCAAAGCATGGTGTTGAAGTATATTTAGTTTACCAAGACAATGATAAATCTTCTGCATGGAAACAAGCAATGCCTTACGCATTAGGTTTCTTCGATTATAATTCTGAACACTTTGGCGAATATCCTTGGAAAACGTATTCAATTATTCAAGGTGGTGACGGTGGTATGGAATATGGTACTGCAACTTTAATTGCTGGAGGAAGTAATTTAAATAGCTTAATCGGAACTATTTTCCACGAAGCAGCTCACTCTTGGTACCAACAATTATTTGGTATCAATGAAACATACAACGAGTGGTTCGACGAAGGTTTTACATCATATGTAGAGCAAATGGCGCACCTTAATGTTGTAGATAAATTAAAAGTAATGCCTTCAAATCCAAATCCAGATGCCTACAAAGGATATATTAATTTAGCACTTTCTGGTAAAGAAGAACCTGCAAGTTTATTAGCAGACTATTATAATACAAATTATGCATACTCTTTAGAAGCGTATTACAAAGGTCAAGTTTTAGCAATTCAATTGGGATATATTATTGGAAATGATAATTTAAACAAAACATTCCTAGAATTCTATAAACAATGGAAATTCAAACATCCATCAGGGAATGATTTCAAACGTGTAGCAGAAGAAGTTTCTGGAATTAATCTTAAATGGTATTTTAATTTATTCTTGAACACAACACGCAAAATTGATTACGCTGTAGAAGCTGTAAACGGAAACACAATCACAATTGCAAACAAATCAGATTTTGCAATGCCTATTGATTTATTGGTAGAATATACAGATGGTTCGAAAGAATTATTTTACATTCCTTTACGTGAAATGCGTGGAGAAAAACCAGCAGAAAATTTAGTGGAATATCAAGGTGCTAAAAGAACGATTTTAGAAGATTGGTTCTGGACAAAACCAACATATGACGTTAAAGTTTCAAAAGAAGTTAAACAAGTTACCATCGATCCAACAAAACGTTTGGCAGATGTAAATGATAAAAATAACGTATTTACAAAATAATGTTATTAGCAGTAAATATTGGAAATACTAATCTTCGTTTCGCGGTTTTCAAAAGTGAAACGGAGATTATTACATGGACAATCAATTCAAAACCTTATCGTACCGAATACGAATTTTTTGCAAAATTCTCGAACATGTACGAACCTTTCGGAATTGAGAAATATGATATTACAGATATTGTGATTGGTTCGGTTGTTCCACCACTTACAGCAAGTGTTAAGATTGCTTTACAAAAAATTCACAAGTTCAAACCAATGGTTGTGGATCGTAATACACCATCAGCAATCAAGCATAAGTCAAACCAAATTGGAACAGATTTATATGCGAATGCGGTAGCTGCACATTATCAAAATTATCAAGGTAAAAAAATTGTCATTGATTTTGGAACTGCGTTAACTTTTTTAGGGATTGACGAATCGGCAAATGTCGGTGGAGTAGTGATTGCTCCTGGAATTATAACTGCCTTAAATTCATTGGTAGGAGAAACGGCTCAATTACCAACAGTAGAACTGAAAGCGCCTAAAACTGTTTTAGGATCTGATACAGAATCTTGCATGCAATCAGGAATGGTTTATGGCTTTTTGAGTATGGTTGAAGGAATGATCGATCGTATCAATGCCGAAGAAGGAGAACAATGTTATGTGATTTCGACAGGAGGAGTTGGCGGTGTTTACAAATCGTTGACAGATAAAATTGATATTGATGATCGTTTACACACGATAAAAGGTCTTAAAATATTATACGAATTGAATAAAGATTCGTTTCAGAAATAGTTAAAAAATCCGCTCAATCAGCGGATTTTTTATGTTCAATAAAATTGTTTATCTCCGAACTATAAATAATTTCAGAGTTATTTTCTTGAGGGGCTTTGTCTAAAAATATAATAGAAGGATTGATTAGTCTTAGAATAGCCTTGTAAATATAGTTAGGTTGTTTATTCTCATGTGTATAATAAAATGTTTTATTAATAATTGGAATTGTATATACTGTTTCGATTACTTTTTCGTCATCATCAAAATAATATTTAGGAAGAGATGATTTGTTTTGAGCAACCTTTTCTACAGCATGTTTATAGAATAGAAAATTAGATGGAATTTTAACAATAAAACAACAATTATAAACTAAGCTTAATAAACAAATGATAAATAAAATTTTATCTGATAAAACGTTGTTTTCACGAATAACAATTAACAAAGCAAAATAAAACAAATAGGAAGAGTTAAAAAGAATTCGAATTCCTAATGGTTCGATTCCTTGAGCCATTGCAGCAAAAAAAGTAATAATTCCATTTAAAATAGCTACAATAACTAAATATTTAACGAAGATATTTTTTGTTTTTTTAAGTAATCGAAAACTAATATACCAAAAGATAAAATCGATTATAATAAAGATAAATGAAAGAAATAGTTTTGTTTTTGTAGTATAGTCAAAAGTTTTGAGATAAAAGAAAGGATTCGAAAGATTAATAAATCCAATGAAATCAACGTAAGTGTCTTTCCAAAAATGATCAGTTTCATTATTTATTCGTTTACTTTCCGAAGCAAATGATCCAATATGTAAATAATTAAAAAGTAAATAAATAGAAAGTAACATTCCTATACATACAATTGTGCTAAATAAGGTAAATTTTATTCTTTCTGAATAACCTTTTAAAAAGAAAACAAATGGTAGAGAAGAAATGAAAATAAATACATTAGCATATCGAATTGTGCACAAGATAAAACCTAAAATTGAAACAGTAATGAAAAATTTTTTACTCGATATTTTATCAGAAAACAATTGATGAATAGAATAAATAAACAAGTATAAAAAAGGTAAACCAATATATTCTGAACATTGGTATATAAAAATCCAAGTGGTAGATTTTAAACACATCAGTAGAAGAACTTCTCTAAAATAAAATTGTTTTTTATAAGAATGCCAAAGAATAAATAAGAAACAAATGAGCTTGAGAAGTATCGAGCTGTAAAAATATTCGTTTGTTATTTCTTTGAATAAACGTAGAAACAATGGAAATCCTAACGGAAATAAATTATCTTCTACTGCAGGAAGTTTATCAGCTAAATTGATGTAATAATTAAAATCCTCTCCAATTCCACCATTAGATAATAGAAACGGTATAAAAAGAATAATGAGTATATTGAGGAAAATAAGGAAATAATCTAATTTTTTTAGATTCATTATTATAACTTGTTGTTTCTGAGAACGATTTTTTTTATTAAATATTTTAAATATTTTTTTAATTTTCTGTAACCTTTTTACAAACCTTGAGTCTATTAAGTAAGAAAGCAATTAACACACGTGAAATTATTTGTACTAAATCGAAAAAGTAAAGAAGAAATTTTAGTCGAACGACTAAAAAAGAACGATGCTTTGGCGCAAAAAGAACTCTACGAACAAAACTCCAAAAAGATGCTGAGCGTTTGTAGAAGTTACATCGAAGACATGCATTATGCAGAAGATTGTATGATTAACGGTTTTTGTAAAGTCTTTAATCATATCGAGAAATTTCAAAATAAAGGAAGTTTCGAAGGTTGGATGCGTCGAATTATGGTCAACGAATGTTTAACTTTTTTACGTGCAAATAAAACATTGATTTATGTTGATGATGTAAGAGTTTCTAATTATGATGAAGCAGATGAAGAAGTAGAAGAAACATGGTTAAATTTTAATGTGCAAGACGTGTTAGATCAACTTTCAGAACCTTATAGACTGGTGTTTAATCTTCATATTCTCGAAGATTATTCGCATCAAGAAATTGCAGAAATGCTCAATATTTCGGTATCGACCAGCAAAACGCAATTGTTTCGAGCAAAGGCAAAACTGAAAGAAATTGTTCTAAGTAAAAAGAAAATGACAAATGAAAAACAACGATAAAATATCAAACTATATAAAAAACGATTTAGAAAATCGTGAGCTAAAACCTTCGCACGATGCGTGGGACAGAATTCAGGCTCGTATGGATGTCGCTCCATCACCACAAAAATCAAACTACAAATGGTGGTTATCTGCTGCGGTTGTGGCGTTATTTACAGTTACTACGTCTGTTTATTTATTTACGAATCAATCTAAAAATGATGAACCAAAAGAATTGGTAAATCATCAAGAAAAAAGTAATTCTGAAAAAGTTCAATTAGATTCGAATACAATTCACTCTTCAGAATCTATTTTAGCGAATAATGAAAAGATTGATTCTTCTAAAGAAATTGAAGCCCAACCACAAGAAGAGAAGAAACCAATTCAGCATGGTAAAGTTCAAGTGGCAATAAACGAAGAATCTCAACAAGTTGAAATGGCTTTTCCAACGAAGAAAGAACCTATTGTAGAGAAGAAAGAAGATTTAAAATCAGAAGCTCAACCAAAGAAAAATATTGCAGCTAACACAACATTAGATTCTGTAAAAGTGAACAAAAAGAAGAAGAATTTTGTAGATCCAAATATGTTGTTGTATTCGATCGAAAATAAGGAAAATCTAAAGGAGTCAAACCAATCGCGCGTGGTTTCTATCGGCTTCAAGTAAAACATTAATATCCCAAAATTAGCAAGATTATGATAAAAAAACTTATCGTAGCAGGATTATTATGCTTATCAGCTACATCACTATATGCTCAAAAATTTACATTTGATTTGAATGATAAAAATGACGAAAAAATCAGTCCAATTGTAAAAGATCGCATCAGCGAATTTACGTTAGTGATTCGTCAAATTGTGCAGGAAGAAAAATCTGCAATGGAAAAGAAAATTGCGGCAGTTGACAAAGAATTAGCAGAAGGAAAACTGAATGCTTCTGAGGCTACAGCGAAGAAAGAAGCGATTGCAAATGTGTATTCGGGAACGATAAATGATCGTATTCAGGAAGTGAATTTTAACTTAGATGATATCATCAAACAACAAGTTGCATTTTCGATTATGAATGGCGAAGATCCAATTACGCCAAAAACAAAACAAGATGTGACGAAACGTTACCGAATTGCGAATCAAATTAACGGTTATGCTTCTTTTGGATACATGGCGTTTACAGGTAAAAAAGACGAAGAATTGAACAAACACGAAAAGTTTTCAAGTAATATTACGGCAGGTTTAATGTACGAAAGACAATTATCCTTAACGAGTCCAGTTAACTTTTTAGCAGGAGCACTATTCTCTTGGAGAACTTACAGAATTGACGATGATATGCGTTTTAATCGTGATGAAAATGGAGATGTTGGTTTAATAAAACATGACAAATCGTTAGACAAATCGAAGTTGCGCTCGGCTTATTTTATGGTTCCAGTTGGATTTAAATACAACTTTTCGAAAGTCAAAAATATTACCGAAGATTTTGCATATCGTCCGCAAGGAAAACACTATATCGCAGCATATATGTATGGAGGAACGTTGTTATCATCGAATAATATTTACAAAGGAGATGGTGTTCGCAACAAAGAACGTGGAAATTATAATGTGAATAATTTTATCTACGGAGCTGAAATAACAATTGGTTTAGGATTGATTGATGTTTTTGTAAGAAAAGATTTGAACAATTATTTTAAAGATAACACATTTGATAATCGTAAAATGATTCAGTTTGGCATAAATCTTGGATTATAACAATTATCTCAATCATAGTTTTAGTATTGAAATTTTATAACATAACATTTTTTTTAATATAATGAACCTCAGATTTATCTGAGGTTTCTTATTTGTAGAAAAATTTTCTAAACCTGTTCAAAAAAATTGTAAATTAGTACAAATCCAATGAGAGATGGTAAAATCTAAACTTAGTTGGCAAACACTTCTTCTCGTCATCATTTTTCTATTATTAATGATGGTTAACTTCACGTTTGTCAAAGCTTTTTGGTTTGGAGGAAATTTTTGGATAGACGAACCTTTTTTACGCATTGGCGTTTTCATGATTTCTTTACTTGCATCGATGTCTATTTTATACGATTTAACGTTTAATTTGACCTTATTTACGTTAAAAGAAGAAACGTTCGAAATCAGAACAATTTTCAAAAAAGATGAAATTCCATATCGAGCAATTTATTATTTGTACGAAGAAGAAGACATTTTTCGCTTGAATCGCAATCAAATTCTAACTATTCAAACCAAAAAATCAAAGTTCAGATTACGAAGTTTTTTTGATTCAAATTATGATCAAGTAAAAACTAAACTAACCGAAAAAGCAGAACAATACGTTAATTTATTAGCTTAATGATATTAAAAAAACGTCGCTCATAGACGACGTTTTAATTATTACTATTATTTTTTAAGTAAATCAAAATGTTTTGAATCAGCACTAAAATTGCAAGCGACGTAAAAAACATAAAGCCAACATAAATGGCAACTTGTTTGTCTTGACCAATTTTTATGAAGATAAAATAAGCCAAAAGCGTTCCCATGATTTGCATCAAAACGGCGCGCCAAGCAATTTTTTTTACAACAGTAGCATCTTTGGTTCTAAATCCAGCAATTCCTTGATAAATTGTCGGAAATATCAACATAATAAATGCGATTATTTTTAAGAGTGTATCCATTTATACTTTTATTTCTTTCTGCATTTGTTCGACAACTTCATAAGTTGCTGGACAAATCAATGTGTTTTTTATCGTTAAATGATTTATTTGATAAAACTTTTTGCGATCGGTATGTGGGAATTCTCGACATGCTTTCGGACGATCTTCGTACACCAAACAATAGTTATCACTATCCAAAAAAGGACAAGGCAACTGCTGTAAAACGTAGTCGTTATCTTCATCAATTCGTAAATATTTATCAATAAATTGACTTGGTTTGATTCGAAAAACATGCGCTAAACGCTCAATATCTTTTTGTGTAAAAAGTGGACCAGTTGTTTTGCAACAATTCGCGCAAGAAAGACAATCAATACGATTGAAAACATCTTCGTGGATTTCTTCCATTTTCTGATCCAAGTTTTTAGGTGGTTTCTTCTTCAACTTCTCCAAAAACTTTTTGTGTTCGAGTTGTTTTTCTTTTGCTTTCGCAAAATATTCTTCTAAGAAATGATCTCCCATTTTTCTATCTCTCCTTCTTTTACTTCAAAAATCTCCGCGCAATCAACCATTTTGAGGTTTTCAAATTGTTTGAATCGCTCAGGATCTCTTTGTTCTAACTTCTTTAATAAATGGTTGAATTCATATTGCATTTGACCTGTTGTAACCTCAATTTTAATCTTTGTAAAATCAAAATCAATTTTATTTCGGTCAAAATTATATCCTCGTCTTGTGGCTTCGTCCCAAATTTCTGTCAAATATTGATTAATCGCTTCAAGCGGTTTTTCGACAGCTTTGAAGCGAATTAATTGCGGATGATTTTTATAACGGCTTTTGTATTGTCTTCCAAAACATTTTTTGCCAAAAGCGTTTCGCGCCAAAGCGCTACAATTCCTTTTGCATCGAGATACTTCGGATGAACAGACCAAATTCGCATTTGTTAGATTATTTATCTTTTTTAATATCTTCTACATTTTTTACACCACGTAATCTGCAAAATTCTTCGATAACATTGTGATGTGAAACCGTTTTATCTTTAAAATAATTGACAAAATATTTCTTTTCTTCTTCTGTTGCTTCTAACTGATTTAAGATATTCATCAAGTGCATTTTCATGTGACCTTTCTGAATTCCAGTTGTAACCAAAGAGCGCAACGCACCAAAGTTTTGCGCTAATCCAGCAACAGCAACAAACCCCATCAATTCTTTAGCATTTGGTTTTCCAAGAATTCCCATCGCTAATTTTACTAAAGGATGCAAAGCTGTCAATCCACCAATTGTTCCAAGAGCAGTTGGTAAATCAATCCAAAAACGGAAAATACCATCTTTTACTTCGCAATGTGTTAATGAAGAATATTGACCATCTTTTGCGGCATACGTATGCGCACAAGCCTCTACAGCACGGAAATCGTTACCTGTTGCAATGACAACTGCATCAATTCCGTTCATAATTCCTTTGTTATGCGTTGTTGCACGATATGGTTCTATTTCTGCAATGCGAACAGCGCGCGAAAACTTTTCTACAAACTCTTCTGACGTTACATTTCCTTCTGCCAATTGCTCAACAGGACAAGAAACCTCTGCACGAACAATACAATCTGGCGTATAATTCGATAAAATACACATCACGATTTGAACTGAATCTTTTTCATCATCTGTAAAAGTAGAATCAGCTTCTATCTCGTTGCGTAATGTTTTGGCAAATTGTTCTAAACAAGAATTGATAAAGTTTGCACCCATCGAATCCATTGTTTCGAAAGACGCTTTTATTTGATAATAGTTTTCTAAATCAGCAGTTTTATCAATTAATTCCAAAGCTAAAATACCACCACCACGCGCACGCATGTTTTTGGTGATATCATTTGTCGTTTCGATTAATTGATTTTTAATCGTTGTTTCAAATGCATTTTGTAACTTTTCTTTGTCGCCTTCGTACATAAAATGAACGTGACCCAATTTTGTTGTGGATAAAATAGTTGTTTTGAAACCACCACGTGTTTGCCAAAACTTCGCAGCTTTAGAAGCCGCAGCAACAACAGACGACTCTTCAACAGCCATTGGAATGGCATATAATTCGTCGTTGATTAAAAAGTTTGGTGCTAAACCAAACGGCATATAGAAATTAGAAACTGTATTTTCTGAAAATTCGTCGTGCAGTTTTTGTAAATCTGCATCATCATTCCAATATTGTTTCATGATTTGAATTGCTTTTTCATCGCCATTCAAATATTCATTGACAACCCATTCAATTTTTCCTTCTTTCGATAATTTCGAAAAACCTTCTACTGCTTGATGCTTCATATTGGATATTTTTTTATAAGACAAAAGTACAAACGTTTTGAATGTTATAAGATACTTCTTCTGTTTTTTGATTAATTTTTAACGATTTAGTAGAGTAGTGGATTTGGTTAAACACAATAAATGTAGAATTAGTTATTGTACTATAACTTTTTGAAGAAAATATCCACTTGAAAATTGATATTCTAAAATATAAAAAACACCTTTTACTTAACATAAAAGGTGTTATAAGATTTTAGAAATTAATCTTGATTGATGTCTTTCCAATTAATTTCTTTTTGTATTTGGTCAAAAGTATAGTTACCTATTTTAATGATTTTGCCATTTTTATTTATATATCCATATTGATTACATTTATTACTGGAATCAGGACATTTTTTACCTACAATAGCATAACCATTATTAAAGCTTGTAGCATAATCAAAAATAGGTTTTATAATAATTTTACCACAATCGTTTGCAAAACCTATTTTTTTATTTTTTCCAATAATTCTGATTCTATTTTCAATTAAATAATCTGGCGAAGGTTCATTAGAAATAATATTATATACTTCAAATAGAATATTTTCATTAAAATCTATAGCATTCCATCCTTTTTTTCCTTTTATTGAAAAAGTAGCAAAATATGAATTTTCATGATACGTGAGACTAACAATGTATTTATTAGGATCTAGTTTTTTTATTATTCCATCTTCCGCAACCAAAGTATAGTTTTCCGAAGCAATAGTATCTGTACGTATTAAAGTAAACTTTTCTAAATTACATTGAGCATTTCCTTTTATAAAAAGGAAGAAAAATAAAATAAAAAAACAAAATATTAGATTTTTCATAAAAAATTAATTTAAAACCCAAATTCTTATTGATTTAACACCTCCATTAGGAGTAGTATAAGCGCCTCCTATACATTTACCATTTATGATAGTATCAACATGACCAGAATAATGGATTTGAGAAGGGTACTTGTCGTTTATAATTACATATATACCATTTTTATTTTTTAGTAAATCAGCTACTTTTTTGGGATCATTAGCATCAGCTCCTTCTAATTTATGAGGTGTATCTCCGAACTTTTGAATCATAAATTTATTGAAAGAAACCGCATCTAATATATAGTTTTTCCCATCTCCTCCTTTTTGAGTTCTTTGTGTTCCATTATAACGAAGTACAGGAATATCAAAACCTGAATATAATAAACCTCTAGAACCTCTGATAGCACAAGCATTGTTATATGCTTCTCTCTGGTTTAAATGACTATCCCAAAGAGATCCTCCAGCTAGTTTATACGCGTCAGAAGTTAATAATTCAGTGTAATTTGGATAAGTTCCATTTTTGGGAAAGTTACTTAAAAAAGTATTAAAACTAGGTAATGAAGCTTGTTGAATAGGAGTGTCAAAAGTAATTAAATCTGGATTTATTACAGGATGGCTCTCTGTCTCTAATTGTTTTTTGAAAAACCAATTTTCTAAATAATCCCAACTAATATTAGGATTTTGATTAAAGAAATCTGTACCCAATGAAAATAAAATTGGTAAATCCTGTGGATTTTGGCTAAAATATAATCCAGCATCATAATTTGATGTTAAATAAGATATAGTCCATCTTATTTGGTTTTTAGATTGATCAGAATAATTATTTAGTTTTAGTAATTGTAATAATATATCTGTAATTATTGGATTATCGGTTAACCATTGTTTTTCAAAATCATCAAGATAAATATATGTAGCAAGTCGTTGAGTGTCTATACTATAAAATATAGGCTCTGTAGGTAAACCATCAGGAGGTATTATACTACCACCGCCTCCTGTTCCTCCTCCTGAACCATCACCACTTCCAGAGCTACCGCCTGAGCCTATCCCTCCTCCAGAGCTGCCTCCTGAACCAGTTCCTCCACCACTCCCGCCAGGACATGTAATGACTAAAACATAACCAGCAATATAATCAGCACCAAGACAACCACAGTCATTTGCAATAACTGCTTCTAAGTGCCAAGTGCAATTCTCACTGGCTTTACTTGCTGTTTTATTACCATTTTTATCTGTGATTTCAATGTTACCTTTATATGGAAGTTTTATACCATTTCTGTAAGAATTTAACCAATTTTCAGAAGGTGAATAATTGACTATATATTCGTTTATTTTATTATTTTTTACTTTTATAATTAAGTTACTAAATATTGAATTGGAACTTTCTTTTGTTTTAATTTTTATTGTATAAGAAGTTATTGAATCCGTTGAAAATTTAATAATATTCAGAGTGTCCATTTCAGTTATAAAAGAATCTAAATTATTTTTATTAGCTAAAACAGGTGATGTAAAATTTTGTTGAGAAAGCTGTTTATTCATGGCCGATAATGAAATCACCTCTCTTTTTAAAAGCTCTTTTTCTGAACTCATCTGTTTAGTATAATTATCTTCTTCTACACAAGAAGTAATAAAATTGAGAGATAACACTATAATAAATAATAATAATTTTTTCATAAGTAGTTTGATTAATGTTAATTAACTCAATAATAGTAAGAAAGAATTAAATAACAAAATATTGAAAATTATTTTTTAATTAATCATCTACTAAACATAATCAATATTATACACCTTTTTGAAATGGCTTAAAACTTTGATATTGTGAGAGTGCAGTTTTGAACAAACAAGTTTGTAATTTAAAATGCTCTGAAAGAAGCATTTAATCGTTGAGTGAAGGTATTCATATCAGACAAAATTATTTTTCTTTCGTACTAATTTTTTACTGCAACGTTATTATTTTTTTTATAACTCTCTATAGAGTTTATTCGTGTTTTCTTCGACCGTTCTTCGACCATTGTCCTCGCAAAGGTGCATTTTTCCGCAAGTTCGTCGAAGGACGGTCGAACAAAGGTCGAACGATGGTCGAACAAGAGTAAAATGAGCTATTTTTCGATATGATGTGAAACATAGATATACAGAGGTTTGTATAGGAGTTTCAATTAACTAAAACATATTGTTGATAAAAATACTGGAGGACAGAAGTGGACAAATGTGGACAAAACCGGACATTTGTGGTCACTTTTTGTGAAAAATGTAATTTGTATTGTTTAAATGATTATATTACAAATATTTGATTATTTTAAATTGTTTTGATTGAATTAATAATATTCTTGATAAAAATGATGAAATACGATTATCTGTAAATTGTTTAAAATATAAAATAGTGAAGAGTTTTTCGTTTATATGAACGATTATAATGGATTATTCGAGGAAATGTGTTATTTGAGAAAATAGAATTGTTTATATTTGATTGTTTGAACTCACATGATTAGAAAATTAATATGAAAAAATTTATTTTAAGTTTGGCTGTCCTTGCGATGGGCGCTTATTCTTATGCACAACAAATAACCATTGAAGGGATATATGGCGGAAAATACCGCGAAAATACATTGTACGGAGTGAACTCATTGAACGATGGAGAAAATTATACAATCTTGACAAAAGACGGATTGGTAAAACGTTCGTACGAATCGACATTGAAAAAAGGTCAGACTTCTGATGTAGTTGTCGTTCCTGGAAAGTTTGAAGGCTATGAATTTAGTTCTGATGAGCGTTACGTTTTATTACAAACGAATTCGCATCAAATTTATCGTCATTCGTTTACTGCAAAGTTTGAAGTGTATGATACGCAAACAAAATCGAAAGTATTGTTATTTGATGGAAAAGGAATTCAAGAGCCTTTGTTTTCACCAGATGCGTCTAAAGTAGCTTTTGCTTTTGAGAATAATTTATATATTCAAGATCTTAAATCGAACAAAGTAACTCAAGTTACGACTGATGGTAAAAAGAATAATATTATCAACGGGATCAACGATTGGGTTTATGAAGAAGAGTTTGGTTTCGTAAGAAATTTTGATTGGAATGCTGATGGAACTTCGTTGGCTTATGTTCGTTTTGACGAATCGAAAGTGAAAGAAATTAATATTCCGATTTACCACAATAATCTTTATCCACAAGAATTACGTTACAAATATCCAAAGGCAGGACAAGACAATTCGGAAGTTTCGTTACATGTTTTTGATACGAAGAATAACTCAACTGCAAATGTTAATTTAGGCGGAGTTCAGAATTATTACATTCCGAAAATTAAGTTCTCTACAAAAGCGAATTTATTAACGGTTGTAACGTCTAACCGTCACCAAAATAATGTAGATGTTTCATTTTATGATATCAACACCAAAAAAGTAAATAAATTATTTACAGAAACAAATAAAGCGTGGATTGAAACGGATAATTTAACGTTAGAATTTTTAGCAGATAATTCGTTCTTATGGACTTCTGAGCGCGATGGAAATAACCATATTTACCATTATGCAGATAGCGGAAAGTTAATCAATCAAGTGACGAAAGGAGATTGGGAGGTAACGAATTACTATGGGTATAATCCTGGTAATAAAACACTTTATTATCAATCTAACTCGAATAATGGAAAACGTATTTCGACAGAAAGACAAATTTCTTCGGTTAGTTTAGATGGTAAGAAAACTACAATGTTGACGAAAAATAATGGAACAAATTCGGCTGCTTTCAGTAAGAATTTTACGTATTTTATTAACACTTTTTCGAATACAACAACTCCAAAAACAATTAGTTTAGTAGAATCTAAATCTGGAAAAGATTTGGGTGTTATCGTTGACAATACTTCTTTAAAAGATAAATTGACTACAGATAATATTGGAACAAAAGAATTATTTGTGTTGAAAACTGCAGCAGGAAATGAATTGAATGCGTATGTAATCAAACCAAAAAACTTTGATCCAAACAAAAAATACCCAGTTTTGATGTATCAATATTCTGGACCAGGTTCTCAGAATGTAAACAATGCTTATTTCAACTCGAATGATTATTGGCACATGATGTTGGCGCAAGAAGGTTACATCGTTTTTTGTGTTGACGGTCGTGGAACGGGATACAAAGGAGAAGCTTTCAAGAAACAAACATATTTGCAATTAGGGAAATATGAGGTAGAGGATCAAATTGCTGCGGCGAAAGAGATTGGTAATTTACCTTATGTAGATAAATCTCGTATCGGAATTTGGGGTTGGTCTTACGGAGGATTCATGGCTTCGAATGTATTATTCAAAGGGAATGATGTGTTCAAAGCGGCGATTGCAGTTGCTCCTGTAACGAATTGGCGTTATTATGATTCTGTTTATACAGAGCGTTTTATGCGTACACCAGAAGAAAATGCAGCTGGTTATGACGATAATTCACCAATTAATTATGCAAATGACTTAAAAGGTAATTTCTTATTAATTTCTGGTTCTGCTGATGATAATGTGCATCCACAAAACACATTCGAATTATCGGAAGCGTTGGTACAAGCGAACAAAGATTTTGATATGGCAATTTATACCGATAAAGATCACGGGATTTATGGTGGAAACACGCGTATTCAGCTTTACCGTAAAATGACAAACTTTATCAAGAAGAATTTGTAAGAAAAAAGCTGTATTTATTAGAATACGCCAATGAATAAGATGAAACATTATTCAAATTGACAAAAATCATACATTAAATAAAAAAAACCTCTGCATTGTCGGAGGTTTTTTTTATTTTCGTTGATTGCTAATAAAATCTAAATGATATATTAGCGCTTAGTTAAAGAAATTATGAGTCAAAAATTAACTTTAGAGCAAATTCAAAACTTTGAAGGGAAATACCCAAAACAGCTTTGGCATTTGTTTATGGTAGAAATGTGGGAGCGTTTCTGCTTCTACGGAATGAGAGGAGTTCTTGCCATTTTTATGGTAGATATGTTGGGATTAACGGATGCAGAATCAAATTTAAAATATGGAGCAATCCAAGCTTTTGTTTATGCATTTACTTTTATCGGAGGTATTTTTGCAGATAGAATCTTAGGATTCAAAAAATCATTAATCTTCGGAGGGTTGGTAATGGTTGCAGGAAACTTATTAATTGCAACAGATCCTCATCAATTTTTCTATTACGGAATTACATTAAGTATTATTGGAACAGGTTTTTTCAAACCAAATATTTCTTCGATGGTTGGAGAACTGTACAAAGCTGATGATCCAAGACGTGATGCTGGATTCGGTTTATTTTATTCAGGGATTAATATAGGTGCATTTTTAGGAGGTATAGTTTGTGTTTATTTAGGTAAACAAGTTGGTTGGAATTATGCTTTCTTAGCGGCTGGTATCGTAATGATAATTGGAGTTGTTTTATTCTTATTTATCCGTAACGAGCTAGGACCAATTGGAGATTCTCCACTTGAAAAAATGGATCCTAAGAAAAGATTAATTAGAGAAGTAGCCGTATATGTAGGAGCATTGGTTTGTATTCCTTTAATTTTTATCATGATTCATAATACAGCATACACAGATATGTTTATGTTTATTGTAGGACCATTGGCAATTATTTATTATTTAATTCAATTATATAAAATACCAAGTTCTAAAGAAAAAAGTAAGTTTATCGCTGCTTTTATCATGATTACGTTCTCTATTTTATTCTTTGCAATTTTTGAGCAAGCAGGAGGTTCTTTAGCTTTGTTTGCAAACAAAAACTTACATTCAACTTTATTTAGCGTTCCATTAGATCCAAACATTGTGAATAATAGTGCAAACTCATTGTATGTTATTATTTTCTCACCTTTATTAGGTTTAGTTTGGTTATGGATGGCGAAAAAGAAAATTGAGCCAAACACAGTTGTAAAATTTGGTTTAGCTTTCTTGATGTTAGCAGGGGCTTATTATATCTTCTATTCTTTAAGATTTTTTGCTGACGAAAATGGATTATCATCATTAGAAATATTTGCATTAGCATATTTTGCAGTTACAATTGCAGAGTTGTGTTTATCACCAATTGGATTATCAATGGTAACAAAATTATCTCCAAAACACTTAGGAGGAATGATGATGGGATTATGGTTCTTAGCATCTGCTTACGGGCAATATTTAGCAGGAATCTTAGGAGCTGGAATGTCAGACCCAAGTCCAACAGCATCTTTAACAGATAAATTAATGGCTTATACAGATGGTTATCAACAATTGGCAATTTACTCTTTAGTTGCAGGTGTTATTGTCATCGTATTGTCTCCATTTATTCGTAAATTAATGCAAGACGTAAAATAACTTTTAAGATATACTTTTAACAAACAAACATGAGTTCAAAATCAGAAAATTTCTTTGATTCAAAAGTACTTGGGCATCCGTCAGGGTTGTTCGTGCTTTTCTTTACAGAGATGTGGGAGCGTTTTTCATTCTACGGAATGCGCGTTTTATTAATTCAGTTTTTAACAGCTGCAGTTATTGGGTTAAATCCAGGTTGGGAATGGTCTATAGAAAAAGCAACTGCTTTATATGGAACATATGCAATGTTATTATACATTACGCCCATCTTTGGAGGTATTATTGCCGATAAATACATAGGTTATCGTTGGGCAGTTGTAATTGGTGCGATTATTATGACTCTTGGTCATGCATTCATGGCTTTTGATACACCTATCTTTTTATATTTAGGATTGGCGTGTTTGGTTATCGGAACAGGATTCTTTAAACCAAATATGACATCTATCTTATCAGAAATGTACAAAGACTTTCCTGAGAAAAAGGATGGTGCTTATACAATTTTCTACATGGGAGTTAACGCTGGTGCATTCTTCGGAATGATGTTGTGTGGATTCTTAGCAGAAAAAGTAGGATGGCACTGGGGATTTGGTTTAGCTGGAATCTTCATGTTATTAGGAACATTACAGTTCTGGTTAGCAAAACCATTATTTGGGTATATCGGTGAGGTTCCTTCAAAAACAGGAAATCAAATTACTGCTGATGATGATACACCAAAATACGAACCAGGAGAAAAACCAAATCCTTTTACAGTATTAGATCAAGTATTGATCGTTATTATGACGCTTTTAGGATTAGGATATGCGTTCAATGATCCGTTAAATGCAATTGGTGGAATTAACTTATTCCCATTCTCTATCGGAGGATTATCAGGACAAAATGTCGTTATTTTAGTAGCATTATTCTTGTTCTTCTTTGTGGTAATTCGTCGTTTGGCAAATTATACAAAAGTGGTTCGTGATCGTATGATTGCGGTAATTATTTTTGCTTTCTTCGTTATCTTCTTCTGGATGTCTTTCGAACAAGGAGCTACATCATTAGTAATCTTTGCGCGTGATAATACAGAACGTAACTTAATTGGAGGTGCTGCAATGGCATTCAACGTTTTCAATACATTATTAACAGTTGTTCCATTATTGTTCATCTCGTATGTATTGATTTTATTAGCAAAACAAACATTTAAAAAAGCGGCTTTATCTAATGTTGTTTTAGCGTTTACTTTCTTAGGAATTTGGGCTGCTGCAATTTGGATGTTAAACTATAACTGGACTTCTCACTCTTACGATGTTTCTTACCAAGCAATTGAAACGGCTAAATTAGACGACTCTGGTAAACAAGTGATGAACGAAGAAGGTCAACCTGTTTTTGATAAAACACCAGTTACGGCTTCTTATGTTGCAAATTCTACAGATAAAATTGTTACTGAAACAATTAATTTAGCTTCTCAAGACGCTTTAACAAAAGGTTCAGATATTAGCATTCACAAAGAAGGAGATAAATTTGTATTAGTTTCTCCAGAAAGTTTAGTGAAATTAGATACTGAATATAAAAATCAAAACAAACCATCTGAAGTTGTTCCTGCGAAAGTAGCAGAGATTAAAGATTCTCAAGTAGAAATTACCGTTTCTTGGTTCTCTACATTAAACTCTTTCTTCATCATTGCATTAGCTTCATTAGTTTCTCGTGTTTGGGATTCTAAATACAACCCATCAGCTTCTGTAAAATATGGTTTAGGATTAATCATTATGGCAATCGGATTCGGATTCTTAGCTTTCGGTTCTTACGGAATTTCAGAAGGCGTTCGCGTTTCTATCATCTGGTTAGTATTAGCTTATTTGTTCCATACATTGGGCGAGCTCTGTTTATCTCCAGTTGGACTTTCGTACGTATCAAAATTAGTTCCAGCACGTATGATTGCATTTATGTTCGGAATGTGGTACCTTGCAATTGCAATTGGTAACAAATTGGCAGCCATTTTAGGAGGTCAAATCGAAAATATTACAAAAGAATATTCGTTATCAACTTTCTTCTTAATTTTTACAATTGTACCAATTGTAGCAGGTTTAATCGTTATCGCATTAAATCCAGTTATGAAGAAATTGATGCACGGAGTTAAATAATAAAGATTGAAATTTATGAAATCAAGCTTAGCAATCGCTGCCCTAATTTTATCATCATTTCTTTTCGGACAAGAAATTAAATGGTTATCATTAGACGAAGCAACAAAGGAAATAAAAGCACATCCAGAAAAACCTGTATTGATTAATTTTTATACAACTTGGTGTGGATTCTGTAAGCGTTTGGACAAAGAAACTTTTACAGATAATAAAGTCGCAGATTATGTAAACAAAAATTATATTGCGGTAAAATTTGATGCAGAAACAAAGGATATGGTAAAATTTATGGGAATTCAGTATACATATATTGCGCCTGCTAAAGCGAATTATATGGCATATGCCTTTACAAACGGACAATTGAGTTATCCTGCAACTGTTTTGATGAACGGAAAAGGAGATATCAACAAAGTCGTTTTGGGTTATCGTAGTTCAACAGATTTCATAAACGATATCAAAATTTAATCGAGAAATAACCTTGTTGAGAGGTTTTCCATAAAACAGAATCAGAAGTTTCTTCAAGTTCTCTAACAATAGAAGGGTAGTTGCTGGCATCAGCAATTACCCTTTTTAAATTTTCATTATTTTCGAAAGGATAAAGCCTTGATTGATGAATTAACACATAAAAAGGAATATCAGAATGTTCTTCATTTAATAAGAGCTTAAATGACTTCGTTTCAATAGAATTTGGATGTTTGATAAAATGTTGATGTTTAAAGTCTGAATCATAAGAGTAGAAACTAACATCTTTTATTCTTTCGTGGATTTTATATGGTTTAATCGTAAAATTATATGTTTTTTCATCCAAAGGATTTTCGCTTAAAATTGCTAAACTTCGTTGATTTCTTATTCCGATAATACTATTTTTATATTGATTAAAAACGATCAATTCATTCGAATGATTGAGTTGATAAACTTGATAATATCGTTCAGATTCAATTAGAAATAAAGAAATTAAACAAACAAATAATGCTAGTTTAGATTTTTTTAGGAATAATGGTTTTGATGCATATAAAATAACGCCAATCAAAATCGCGGTAAATAAACTGATGTAAACATCTTTTGCAATAAACTTGAAGTTCGCTAACCAATAAATATATTGATTTGAGTAATAGATAAAATGATTGAAAATCCACGTATAGATTGGAATATTAAGATCAAAAATGATGAGAAGAATGCTAATTATACCGCCACAAATCATAAAAAAGGAAGCAGGAATCAAGACTAAATTTCCAAATAAAAACAATCCTGAAAATTGATTAAAATACAAGACCGAAATTGGTAAAGTTCCTAATTGAGCAGATAAACTTGTTTCAATCATAATCTTGATTTTCTTCAGGAAACTATTTTTAACTTTCCAATAATACTCAAAAATTGGATTGAGCCAAACAATGAAAAAGACCGCTGAAAAACTCAATTGAAAGCCAACATCAAACAAATAATTAGGTTGAAAAACTAGAATGATAAAAGCAGAAAGTGAAAGTGTGTGGAAAATATTTTTTGGTCGGTTGAGTAATTCGCTAATATAATAAATGGTAATCATCAACGCAGAACGAAAAACTGGCGGTTGTAATTCGACATAAAAAGCAAAGATCCAGATAAATATTAAGCTAATAATTATTCTAATTTTCCGACCTTGTTTTAGCTTTAATAATGGTTGTAAAATGAATTGTAAAATCATGTAAATCATCATCACATGTAAACCAGAAATGGATAAAATATGCACAACTCCTGTTGCTACATAACTTTGATTGAGTTCTTGCGAAAGCTCCGTTCTATCACCCAAAAGCATAGACGAAATAATCGCTCTACTTTCAAGGGAATAACCTTGTTCTGTTAGTTCTTTTCGAATCTTGACTTTCGATTTGGCAACCCAATTTCGAAATCCATTTCCTTCTTTGTGAATAGAAATAATTTCATTTGTAAAGATTTGAGAATAAATTCGTTTTCTGTTTAAGAAACGTTTATAATCAAATTGATATGGATTTAACGGTTTTTGGATTTCTCTTTTTTCTCCTAAAATTATGATTTCATCATTGGGATATAAAATTTGTTGTTGAGGTTTGATATGAAGTAAAATTTGCTCATTCGTTTCAATATCTTTTACAACGTAATTGGTGTATTTTTCGGAGGAATTAGAACTATAAACGACTTTTAGCAAATGAATTTTTGAAACAGATTCGAAGTCAATTCTTGAATGTCGATTATAATTTTGATGAATATAGTAGCCTAAAATCATCGAAATGCCCAAAAAAGCGATGATATTTTGACGATTATTATTTTTTAACAAAGAGATAAAAAGTAGAATAATTAGTAAAAAAAATATAATTCGTAAATTTGTAGCAGGAATTAATAATTCAGATAAAATTATTCCGATTGAGAAACAAATTGTTAGGGTAAAAAAGAGATACTTTTTCATCCTAATAATTTATGATTTTATTTACAAATAGTAGGTTTTAATTATTTGTAAATGAATTAATTAAAAAAAATAGAGAAATGAAGAAGATTCTTATATTAGTTGTGTTGTTTTTTACGCAAATGGCAATGGCTCAAATCGATGTAAAACTATCAATCACAAACCTTAAGAAAATGAAAGGAAATTTGGCGATAGAGTTTTATAGAAATGTAGAAAATTATACAAAAGGTCAAAATGCATTCAAGAAATTGTACGTTCCAGTTGCTGATATAGACAAGTATGAAACGGTTTTTAAAGATATTGAACCAACATTTTATGCGGTAAAAGTTTTTTTGGATACGAACAATAACAAAAAGTTAGACAAAAGTTTTTTAGGCGTTCGTAAAGAACCTTATGGTTTTTCGAAAAACTTGGATCCTATTTTGCGCGAACCAACTTTTGAGGAAGCTAAAGTAGAAATGACCGAAGAAAATAACACAATTGTCATCAAATTAAACAATAACAAAGGCGAAGAATAATCTTCGTCTTTTTTGTTAAAATTTAATTGAAAAACCTAAATTCAATCCTAATAAAGATGGGTTTTTAGCATCAACATTTTTCAATGGATTTAGCATATATCTATAGTTTGGTTCAAGATTAATGCTCGATTTATTCGATAAATTATACTCCAATTTAACACCTGCATTCGCGCTATAACTCATATCATTCAAGTTGCTCGCTTCACCCAATTTATATTGAGATCTTGTGTTAACATCTTCCAAAGAAATTGTGTTTTTTGTGACCACATAATAACTTCCACCAGCAGTTGCTAAAAGATTGAATTTATCAAAACTTGCTAATTTGTATTCAACTTCTAACGGAATCTCGATATAATGCACTTTTTGCTCCATATTATTTGTTTCAGAAGACAACATTGTCATTACAGCATTTTGGTATGATTGGTGGGGAATAACTCTAATATTACTATGATAAGTAATGTTGTTGGCAGTTTTCGGATTGCTTGCAGAAAGCGCGTAAACACCCATGTTGATGCCCGAATTGACATTGGTTGTATTTTGTTCCAACTCAACTTTCGCAACTCCAGAACGAACATTTATCTTATCATTTATACGTACAGAAATCTTTGCACCGTATGCAACAGTCAAATTATTTTTGATAGTATGATCGTTAAATTCATCCGCTAAAATAGATTTAGAATCTAACATTTTTGTTGGATTGATGTACGAAGAAACCGTCAAAAGTGGAGATTTCTGTTTGATTTCTATTTTCTCTTTTTCCTTCTTTTTTTCTTCTTCTTGAAGAACAAATTCTAATGGTTTTTCCTCTAAAATGTTAGGTTTAACTTCTTTCTCAGAAACTTCATTTTTTGGAGTATTTATAGAATTATTTTGTACAAAATTATCTTTTTGAGTTGAATTCGTTTGAGATAATTCTTGTGTTTTATCTTCTTTTTTATCCGGAATTATATTCGAAAATAAAGATGATTCTCCAATTATATTTTCAAAATATGAACTTGAACTTTGAATTGTTTTTTGATTTGATTTAGAAGATTTTTTTACAGAAGAAACAATCTTATTATCAAAAGACTTTTCATTTGTATGTTCAATATTATTCCAATCTTTTTTGATAGATTCTTTAGAAGTCGATTTTGTTTTTACAACTTCATTAGTCGGCATATGATTAACGTTAATTGTATCATTTTGATTAAAATAATAGATAGAAATTCCCGCAACTAAACATGCCGCAGTAGAACCAATCCAATAAAATAAAGGAATGATTCGTTTTTTCTTTTCTTTCTCGTCTAATTTCTCTTGAATATTTTTCCAAGCATCCAAAGGAGGAAGTTGTGGTTGCGAGAGTTTATCTTTAATATGTTGATCAAATTTGTTCATCTTCTGTGACAGTTTTTAATTGATTGAGTTTTTGTTTTAATAAATTTCGTGCTCTTGATAAGTTTGATTTTGAAGTTCCAACCGAAATGGTCAGCATTTCTGCAATTTCTTGGTGCGAATATTCTTCAAAAACGTAGAGGTTAAAAACTTGCCTATATTGTGGTGGAAGATTATGAACGGCTTCTAACAACTGTTGATAATCAAAATCTTCTTCAACTTCGTCGTCATCTTCCTGTGTGATAATGAGATTTTCGAAATCTTCAAAAGGTAAATTATTCTTCTTTTTTAGTTTTTCTAAATTAAGATTTACCATTATCCGTTTCATCCAACCTTCAAAAGATCCTTCGAATTTGAATTGATTTATTTTATTGAAGATGTGAATAAAACCCTCTTGAAAAATATCTTGCGCATCTTCATAATTTTCGGCATAACGAAGACATATCGAGAACAAAACAGGTGAAAACTCTATATAAATTTCTTCTTGAGCTTTTCTATTTTGTTCTTGACATTGCTTGATTAAAATTTCAAGAGAGTCACTATTCAAAACTTATTGGACTTTATTTTTCTTTGATATTTAACACAATTGAGTCATAAATTGGTTCAGTTGAATTTGGTTTATTTCCCGTCCAGAATCTTAATGTATATTCTCCTGCTGTTTTAGGTGTAAATTTTAATGTTTTTGATTCTAAAGATGTTTCCTGTGTACAAGAAGCTCCATTTGTTTGACTTGCATAAACACCAATGTTGTGTTTAAAAGTTGTTCTTCCTTGTAAAGAGATAAATTGAATAAAATTTTGACAAGAATTTGTTTTTTCGTACGTTACTCGAATATTTGTAGTTTTTCCTACTGGCTGAATAGAGTCTTCATGAACATTAATTGCCGTTGTTGCTAAAAAACCATAATTCATATAATCTGAGTCATCATTATTTAAACAACTAAATGTTGATAAACCTAAAATACCTACCAAAGCAAACATGCTTAATCTTTTCATTAATTTCATTGTATGAGTTTTAATCGTTATAAAAATAAGATATAGATTTTAGAAAAGGTTGCGTGAAAGAATAAGAAATTAATATATAGAATAAGAAAACCCCTTGAAAATCAAGAGGATTACTTTGTTAGAATAGGTGTAAACTTTAATTAAGTCAATCCTGAAACATTTTAATAATTAGATCTGAATGACATCTATAGCTTACAAGATTAAAAAAACAATAAAAGGTTGCGTCAAACTTTTACTTTTTTTTAATTATTTTTTTAAGTCCTCAGTAATTAGTGAAGCGGTTCTTTCTGAAGCGCCAATTCCACCAAGTTTATGATACAATTCTTCGTAGCTTTTCATGATTTTTTCTCGTTTAGGAGAATTTAAAATTAAATTTAATTCTCGTTTGATATTTTCATAAGTTAAATCATATTGAATCAACTCTTTCACCACTTCTTCATCCATAATCAAGTTTACCAACGAAATAAAACGAATGTTTTTTACAACACGTTTTCCGATTTCGTACGAAATAGCATTTCCTTTGTAGCAAACAACTTCTGGAACTTTCAGTAAAGCAGTTTCTAAAGTCGCTGTTCCCGATGTAACTAAGGCTGCATGAGAAACGCGCAATAAATCGTAGGTTTTATTCTCTACAATTTTCAAATCATTTCCTGCAATTTTTTTATAATTTTCGATTGGTTGAGATGGAGCACCCGCCACAACAAATTGATAATCGGGAAAATCTTTTTCAACAGAAAGCATTAAAGGTAATTTGACTTTAATTTCTTGCGTTCGGCTTCCAGGAAGTAAAGCAATAATTGGTCTTTCGTCTAAATTATGATCTTTTCTAAATTGCTGTTCATCAATTGGAGGAAGATTATTCAACGAGTCTAATAATGGATTTCCAACAAAATCTACTTTGTAATCGTAACGTTGATAAAATTCTTCTTCGAACGGAAGAATCACAAACATTTTGTCTACAACTTTTTTGATTTTATGAACTCGACCAGTTTTCCAAGCCCAAATTTGTGGCGAAATATAATAGTAAACTTTAATTCCAAGACTTTTTACAAATTCAGCAATTCTGAGATTAAAACCAGGATAATCAACTAAAATAACTGCATCTGGCTGATAAGTTTCGATGTCTTTTTTAGCAACCGAAATATTTCCTAAAATCGTTCTCAAATTCATTACAACTTCAGCAAAACCCATAAACGCCAAATCTCTGTAATGTTTGACTAAAGTTCCGCCTTGCGTTTGCATCAAATCTCCTCCCCAAAATCTGAATTTAGCTTGTGGATCTTTTAATTTTAATTCTTTCATTAAGTTCGATGCGTGCAAATCGCCCGAAGCTTCACCTGCAATGATATAGTATTTCAATGGAAATCATTTTTCTTCTTACAAAGATAGGAGAAATCTATAAGTGGAGTAGATTTCAATGTTTTTTATTGCGTAAATTTACTCTTTCAAACAAAGAAAAATGTCAGACGAAATTATAAATAAAGTTGCCAATAGTAGTTTAGTAACAATTGATTTACAAGATTATTATCCTGATGGAGATCGTGTTGTTTTTGACTTGAAAGATTGGTTATATGAAGAATTGATTCTTAGAGAAAAGGATTTTAGAGAAAATCTGAAAAATCATGATTGGACACAATATCAAGATAAATATGTAGCGTTAACGTGTACTGCGGATGCGATTGTTCCGTCTTGGGCTTATTTGTTGGTCGCAACCTATTTGTCGCCAATTGCGAAACGAATTGTACATGGAAGTTTACAAGATTTGGATACGATTTTGTACACAGAAATTGTAGATCATTTGCCTTATGAAGATTATGTTGATGGAAAAATAATTGTGAAAGGTTGCTCTCACAAACCTGTACCAGAATCAGCTTATATTCAGTTGATTGAACGTTTACAACCAATTGTAAGTTCGTTAATGTTTGGTGAAGCGTGTAGCACTGTTCCGCTTTATAAAAAGAAGAAATAAAAAAATCCGCTCAACGAGCGGATTTTTTTACACATGAATAAAATCGTAATATACTTATTGATTAGTTCTGAAAACTAATTTATTATCTCCAGGTTTTTCTTCGAAATAATCGATTAAAACCGCATCATTATCATTTATTGTTCCTTTTAAAATTTCTTTTGAAAGTTCATTTAATACATCTTGTTGAATAACTCGTTTCAATGGTCTTGCTCCGAATTGAGGATCGTAGCCTTTTCTTGCTAAATAATCGACAGCTTCTGGCGTAATATCTAATGTAATATCGCGTTGTGCTAATTTCTTCGCAACTCCGCTTAAATAGATATTCACGATTCCGGAAATTTGGTTTTCGCTCAACGGACGGAACAAAATAATTTCATCAATACGATTCAAAAATTCTGGTCTAAAGTTTTGTTTCAATTCCTCAAAAACGACATCTTTTGTTTCATCATAAACTTGTGCCACATTATTTTCGTCAATGTTTGAGAATTTATCCAAAATCGTATGAGAACCAAAATTCGATGTCATAATGATAATCGTATTTTTAAAGTTAACCACACGACCTTTGTTGTCTGTCAAACGTCCGTCATCCAAAACTTGTAACAAAATATTGAAAACATCTGGATGTGCCTTCTCAATTTCGTCCAACAAAATAACTGAATAAGGACGGCGACGAACCGCTTCTGTTAACTGACCACCTTCGTCGTAACCAACGTAACCCGGAGGTGCCCCAACCAAGCGAGAAACTGCATGACGCTCCTGATATTCGGACATGTCGATACGAGTCATTGCATTTTCATCATCGAATAAGAACTCGGCTAAGGCTTTTGCCAACTCAGTTTTCCCAACACCAGTTGAACCTAAGAATAAGAACGAACCGATTGGTTTTCCTTCGTCACTAAGACCTGCACGAGAACGACGAATGGCATCAGAAACTGCTATAATTGCTTCTTCTTGACCTAAAACACGTTTGTGTAATTCGTTTTCTAAATTCAATAATTTTTCGCGATCAGATTGCATCATTTTCTGAGCCGGAACTCCTGTCCATTTCGATACAACTTCTGCAATATCATCCGCATCAACAAACTCTTTTACCAGTTTATTTTGTTTATTTTCTTCTAGATTATGTTCAGCTTCTTCTAAATTATTTTTTGCATTAACTAAATCTTCAAACTCTAATTTGGAAGCTTTTGCATAGTCGTAATCTCGTTTTGCACGCTCAATTTCGAATTTGATATTTTCGATAGATTTTCTTAAATCTTGAACTTCATCGGCACGATTTCTTTCCGCTTCCCATTTTGAATTCAATTGATTTCTTTCGTCTTGAAGATTAGATAATTCTTCTTTCAAAAGATTCAATTTTTTCTCATCATTTTCACGTTTTATCGCTTCAATTTCTATTTCCAACTGAATAATTCTACGATCTAATTTATCTAAATCTTCTGGTTTAGAATTCATTTCCATTCTCAACTTAGAAGCCGCTTCGTCCATCAAATCGATGGCCTTATCTGGTAAAAAACGATCTGTAATATAACGTGTTGATAATTTTACAGCCGCAATAATTGCTTCGTCTTTGATTCCAATTTTATGGTGTTGCTCATATTTATCTTTGATTCCACGCAGAATAGAAATTGCAGATTCTTCATCTGGCTCTTCAACCATTACTTTCTGGAAACGACGCTCTAAAGCTTTATCTTTTTCAAAATATTTTTGATATTCATTCAAAGTTGTAGCACCAATCGAACGTAATTCGCCACGAGCCAAAGCAGGTTTTAGGATGTTTGCTGCATCCATTGCGCCTTCTCCGCCACCGCCAGCACCAACAAGCGTGTGAATCTCATCGATGAATAAAATAATTTCTCCATTCGAAGCAGTTACCTCTTTTACAACGGCTTTCAAACGCTCTTCGAACTCACCTTTGTATTTTGCACCCGCAACCAAAGCTCCCATATCCAATGAAAAAATTTGTTTATTCAAAAGATTTTCTGGAACATCTCCATTGATGATACGATGTGCTAAACCCTCTGCTATAGCGGTTTTACCAACACCTGGTTCACCAATAAGGATTGGATTATTTTTTGTACGACGTGATAGAATTTGTAAAACACGACGAATTTCTTCGTCACGTCCAATTACAGGATCTAATTTTCCTTCTTTTGCTAAATCTGTTAAGTTTTTAGCGTATTTGTTTAATGAATTATATGTTCCTTCCGCGTTTTCAGAAGTTACTCTTTCTCCGTTTCTCAATTCTGTTACTAATTTTTTTGTGTTGTCGAATGTTACACCTCTATTTTTTAATAACTGACTTACAGGCGATACATTCTTGATTATACCTAATAATAAATGCTCTAAGGTGATAAAATCATCGTTCATCTCTTTTGCAATTTCTTGTGCAGATTGCAAAATTTGGTTAGATGAATTGGAAAGATGATTTCCTTGTTGACCTTCTATTTTTGGATATTTATTGATTTCTAAATCCAACTCAGGTTTCAACATATCCATTTTTACACCTTGTTTTTCTAAGATTAATGATAACACGTTTTCATCAACATCTATCATTCCACCTAAAATATGAGCTGGTTCTATTGCTTGATTTTTTTGTGCAACTGCAATTTGCTGCGCTGCTTGAATCGCTTCACGACCCTTTATTGTAAATTGATTAAAATCCATTGGTTTTTAGTTTTTTATATTGGTTTTGTTTGGTGTATTTCATCAAAAAAAATTCCAAAGTAGAAATAAAACCTAAAAACTGACTTTTTGACTTTGTTGAATAAAAAAAGGAGACATTTTGTCAATATCTCCTTTCGTTTAAAAATTTTTATAGTATTTAAAATAAACCTTCTACTGATAAATAGCGTTCGCCAGTATCGTAGTTGACAGTTAATATTTTCGTGTTTTTGTCTACTTCATTCAAAGTTTTAGCAACTGCAGCCAATGAAGCACCTGTAGAAATTCCGACAAATATACCTTCTACTTTAGCCACTTTTTTTGCAAATTCAAATGCTTCTTCTTTTGTAATCTGAGTAGAAGAATCAACGATTGAAGTATCTAAATTAGTAGGAATAAATCCTGCTCCAATTCCTTGAATCGCGTGTGGACCAGGATTTCCTCCTGAAATGACAGGAGAATCTGTTGGTTCTACAGCGATAACTTTTGTTGAAGAGTTAACTTCTTTTAATGCTTTTCCAATTCCAGAAAGATGTCCGCCTGTTCCAACTCCTGTAATTAAATAATCAACTCCTTGTGGAAAATCTTCAAGGATTTCTTTTGCTGTTGTATTGTAATGGACTGTCGGATTCGAATTATTCTCAAATTGTTGCGGAACCCAAGCGCCTTCTATTGTTTCGGCTAATTCTTGTGCTTTTGCAATAGCGCCTTTCATTCCTAATTCTTTTGGAGTTAAAACAAATTCAGCACCATAAGCTTCCATAATTTTACGACGTTCAATTGACATCGATTCTGGCATTGTGATAATCATTTTGTAACCTTTTACAGCCGCAACAAATGATAAGCCAATTCCTGTATTACCCGAAGTAGGTTCTATAATTGTTCCTCCAGGTTTTAAAATTCCAGCTTTTTCAGCATCTTCAATCATTGCCAAAGCAATACGATCTTTTATTGATCCACCCGGATTTTGTTTTTCTACTTTAATATAAACGTTATGGTTAGGAAATAATTTATTCAGTTTAATAATTGGTGTATTTCCTATGGTTTCTAATACATTATTGTAAATCATTGTTGTAAGGTTTTAGATGATATAATTGATATGTTGTTCTTTTTTTTGTTTTTTTATTTGTGGTTGATTCTCTTGATAGACAACAGAATCTTCTTCTATACTTTCTGTAATCCAAACATTTCCGCCGACTACAGAATTTTTTCCAATAATTGTTGTTCCTCCCAAAATAGTTGCTCCAGCATAAATTGTGACATTATTTTCTATTGTTGGATGACGTTTTTTATTAGCCAAATTCTTCGAAACATAAAACGCTCCTAATGTTACGCCTTGGTAAATTTTCACATTATCACCAATCAATGTTGTTTCTCCAATGACAATTCCTGTACCATGATCGATATAAAAGTTTTTTCCAATTGAAGCACCAGGATGAATATCAATTCCAGTTTTAGAATGTGCATATTCGGAAAAAAAACGAGGAAGAATAGGCGTATTTAAATTGTAGAGAATATGTGCTAAACGATGAATTGCAATTGCAAAAAAACCAGGATAGGCTAAAATGATTTCAATTTCCGATTTAGATGCAGGATCATTTGCATAAAAAACAAAAATTAGTTCCTCTAATTCTTGTCTAAGTTGTGCAAATTGTTCAAAAAAATATAAACTAATTTGATTCGATTTCTCCTCAGGAACAATTTTTAACAAAATAGAATTGAATTGATTGAGTAAATCTTCTTTCTTGTACAAAGGATTTGGTTGTTGAAAAATCTCATCATAAATAATGGATTCTATCAAAGGTTCTACTTCTTGTTTTCTAAATGGTAAACTGTATTTCGTAAGCTGATTCATTCTTAAATCTATAAACTCTATAAAAATAGTAGACAAATGTATTCATTTTTTTATTCTTGAAGAAGAAATTGTCGAAAAAATGACAAAACCCATAAAAATGCTTTCTCTTTTATTATTGCTATGTAAGCATAATAACACACTGTTTTGACTTTTATGAATAAAATCTATTTTTATTTATTTAAAATTATTTATCAAATTAAATAACTAGTAATCAATATTATAAAAGGGTTTATGTGTTTAAAAAAGATTATTTTTATAAAAAATAAAGCATAGTGTTTTATTTACACTAAAAAATAGTTATTTTAGTGAAATAAATTTTAAAGGATAAAAATATGAAAAAATCAATTTTATTCGGATTATTCTTTATGTTGACATCTTTAATGTATGCGCAATCACCAATTGGAACTTGGAAAACAATTGATGATGAGACAAAACAGGCGAAGTCTTACGTAGAGATTTTCGAAAAAGATGGAAAACTTTATGGTAAAGTCACTAAGATTTTAACAAAAGGAAAAGAAGATGCAAAATGTACAGATTGTTCAGGCGCATTAAAAAATAAACCAATTTTAGGAATGCAAATTCTTTCTGGTCTTAAAAAAGATGGAAAAGAATGGAATGGTGGAAAAATCATTGATCCTAATAGTGGAAAGGAATACAAAGCAAAAATGTCTCTTAACGGAAATGATAAATTAGACGTAAGAGGTTTTATCGGGATTTCTCTTGTAGGAAGAACGCAAACTTGGCAACGAGTTAAATAAAAATCAAAACAAAAACGAAAAGGTTACTCTGAGTAATCAAACCCACAAAATTTTACTCTATAATGACTATTTCTAAAAGAATAGTCATTATTTTTTTTACGTAAATTTGTAACTTCAAAACTAAGGTTTTGATTTTCTAAAATACATCAATGAGTTTAACTAAAAGAGCGTTCTCGTACGCAAAACCATATAGAACTTCGTTTGTTACAGCGATTATATTCAATTTACTCTATGCACTTTTCAATGTAATTGCATTGGCTTTTATGATGCCAATTTTGAGTGTTTTGTTTGGTGAAAAATCACCTGGAGTTATCGCAAAACCTATTTATTCTGGTGATTTGGGTAATCTGAAACAATTTTTTTCAGATTATTCAGCTTATTATATGAATGAGCTTTCTCAAACTCAAGGACCAGTTTATGTGTTAGCGATTTCGTGTGTGATATTTATTATTGCATTTTTATTTCGAAATATTTTCAGTTTTCTTTCAGAAACTTGTTTGGTAGACTTACGTTCGGGTGTGACACGTGATTTACGTGTTGATATTCATAACAAAATTATTGATTTGCCAGTTGCTTATTTTACTGAAAAACGAAAAGGAGATATGATTAATCGTATTTCAAGCGATGTAAACGAAGTAGAATCTAACATCTTAAATTCAATTGTAGAGATTGTTCGTTCGCCAATTATGATTATTGTTTTCGTTGTAGTATTATTTACAGTTAGCTATCAATTAACAATTTTCGCTATTTTGGTTTTTCCGATTATGGGAACAATTATTTCGTTGATTGGAAAAAGTCTGAAAAAAGCTGCTGCTCATGCGCAAGACGAATTATCTAACATTATTACTTATGTAGACGAGACACTTTCTTCGCTTAAGATTATCAAAATTTTTAACGCAGAAGATCAAGTAAAAGGTCGTTTTGATGAATCGATTAATCGTTATCGAAAATATCTTCAAAAAGTAATGAAAAAACGTGCTTTGGCTTCACCAACAAGTGAATTTTTAGGTGCTGTTACAATTGGATTAATTGTTTTTTTTGGTGGTAAATTATCGTTAGAAGGAAATGGTTTAACAGGATCACAATTTATTTTTTATATCGCAACATTTTATACATTATTAGATCCGATTAAACGCTTTTCGAAAGCATTATCAGATGTACAAAAAGGAGAAGTTTCTGCAAAGAGAATTTTTGAAGTTTTGGATGCTGATGTTTCGATAAAAGATGTTCCAGATGCTAAAGGAATTGATGCGTTTGAAGATAAAATTGAGTTTAGAAATGTCACATTTGCTTATGGAAAACATAATGTGATCGAGAATTTTAATTTAACAATTAATAAAGGAGAAACCGTTGCTTTAGTTGGGCAATCTGGTTCTGGAAAATCGACTTTGGCGAATTTAATTACTCGTTTTTGGGATGTGAAATCAGGTCAAATTTTGATTGATGGAATTGATATCAAACATATAAAATTAAATGATTATCGCTTGTTATTTGGTTTGGTTACGCAAGATTCTATTTTGTTTAATGATACAATTTTTAATAATATTTCATTAGGTGATAAATCTCCAAATTTGGAAAAAGTAGAATATGCTGCGCAAATTGCAAATGCGGAAGAGTTTATTGTAAAAATGCCAGAAAAATATCAAGAGTCAGTAGGAGAGGGAGGTAGCAAGCTTTCTGGTGGACAAAAACAACGTTTAAGTATTGCGCGTGCGGTTTATAAAAATCCACCGATTATGGTTTTGGATGAAGCAACTTCTGCTTTGGATACGAAATCTGAAAAATTGGTACAAGTTGCCTTGAATAATATGATGCAAAATCGTACTTCTTTGGTTATTGCGCACCGTTTATCAACAATTCAGAATGCGGATAAAATTGTAGTAATGGAAGCAGGTAAAATTATTGAACAAGGAAATCATCATTCACTTATTGAGAAAAAAGGTGTTTATGCCAATTTGGTAAATATGCAGAATTTTGAATAAATGAAGTATATACAAACTAAAAAAAATCCGCTTTTAAGCGGATTTTTTTGTTATATTTTAAATCGATTTAATTTCAAAACCTAATTGTTTCCAGTCTTCCCAAAATGTTGGATAAGATTTTTCTACGACCATTTCATTCTCAATTCGAATTGGGTAAATTTGCGACAAAGGCGCCATACACATTGCCATTCTGTGGTCGTTATATGTTGCTAAAGTAGGCGTTTTTTCAAAATTATTATAACCTTCTATCGTTAATGAATCGTTTGTAATTGTTATAATTGCTCCAAATTTTTCCAACTCATTTTTAAGTGCGATTAAACGGTCGGTTTCCTTGATTTTTAGTGTTTCTAAACCAGTTAAATGACATTTTGTTTTCAATCCCACACAAGTTGCAGCAATTGTCTGTGCAATATCTGGAGTATTGATTAAATTTAATTCGATGATAGATTTTGGTATGAAATTATCTTCATTTTTCAATGTTAAAACTCCATTTTCAAAAGTTGAAATTACACCAAAATTTTCTGCATAAATATGTTGCAAAGCTGAATCTCCTTGTAAAGAATCTTCGAAATAAGTTGAGATTTTAATTTCAGAATTCTGCGATAAAGCAATCAAACTATAATAATATGAAGCTGAACTCCAATCAGATTCTACTTGTAAAGTTTTAGCTTTGATGTTTTCAGTAAAAGGAATTTTGATTGTATTTCCTTCGAAAATTGCATTAATTCCAACTTTATTCAATAATTGAATTGTCATTTGAATATAAGGAATAGAAATAATTTTTCCATCCAAATTAATCGTTAATCCATTTTCTAATTTCGTTCCAATCAAACATAAAGCAGAGATATATTGAGAACTAATGTTAGAAGGGATTGTAATAGAATCTTTCGTTATTTTTTTTCCAACAATCGATAAAGGTGGATAACCTTCGTTTTCTTGATACGAAATTTCTGCACCCAGCTCATTCAAGGCATCAACCAAAACTTTTATTGGACGTTGTTTCATTCTTTCAGAACCTGTCAACGTTATTTTTCGTCCATCTTGAATAGAAAAATAAGCCGTTAAAAATCGCATGGCAGTTCCCGCGTGGTGAATATCAACTAAATCACTTTTGTTCGCTAACGCTTTTTGCATTAATTGAGAATCTTCAGAATTTGAAACATTTTCTAATGTCAAAACATTCTCAAATAATTGACTTAATAACAACAAACGATTGCTTTCGCTTTTAGAACCTGTGATGGCTAATTGATTGTTTATCGGAGATTTTAGAGCAGAAATTTCAATCATATTTATTTTAATTTATCATTATTTTGATGACGATCGTGGTCACGTTTTGTTTTATAATCTAATTTTTTGTAAAAAGCTGATTCTAAATCAACACCTGTTTGATTTGCCAAACAAAGCGCTACAAAAATAACATCTGCCAATTCTTCGCCAAGATCTTTGTTTTTATCAGATTCTTTCTCCGATTGTTCACCGTAACGACGCGCAATAATACGTGCAACTTCTCCTACCTCTTCAGTTAATTGTGCCATATTTGTTAATTCGTTAAAATAACGAACACCATGTTCTTTTATCCAATTATCAACGTCTGTTTGTGCTTGTTTAAGGCTCATCTTATTTTAAATTTTAAAAGTTAAAGGTACAAAAATAAAAAGCCAACTCGTATTTGGAGTTGGCTTTATTCGATGTTTAGAATATTTTTTATTGTTTTACCAAAATCACTTGCTGACTTTCTGCATTAATAATATTTGTTAAAAATTCTTTCAATGGTTTATAGTATTGTGCAGGTAAAATACTGTATGGAATAACTTTTTGGGCTTGAGCGATAATAAAACCATCTTTTTCAATTACTTTATATGCATATCCACCAGCTTGATCGGGCATTGTAAATTGCTTTTCAGTTGGTAAAGATTCGACTTTGTAACCTTCTGGAATTTTAATTTTAACTGTATTTGTATTCGTAGTTGGTGCACCAAACTCAATATTGTAATTACGTTGATCTAGATTTAAATTATGTTTTGTATTCGCAACAAATAAAAATGGATTGAATAATATTTTATTTCCAGCCACATCTACTTTTACATCATCAAATTTGAATTGATGACGAATTACATTTTGTTTGTTATCTTGTGTTTTAAATTCTGAAATTTCAAAATTATAATCTTCTACAAATTCTTTTTCGAACGCTTTTGGATCATCTGCGATTTCACTTTTATCAAACATATAAAAATAATTATCGCGAACATTCGAAAAAATTCCAGTTAATGTTCCGTCTGCTTTTAAATCTGCCGTAATTGATATTTTATCATTGGTCATAACCGAATTACGAAGAGGAACTTCTTTTATTCCTTTGTCATTTACCATAAATCCACGATCGTTAATTGCTCGAATTGGTAATAAATTAATTTGAGCATTTTTATCAGTTGCATCCATTAAATAAAATTCATTATCTATTGTTGCTCCAACAATTACATAATTCAATTTGCTACGTGAAGGAAACGAATAATTGATTAAACCATTTTGCAACGTACTCAAAACAATTGGATTTGCGTCTAATCCGGCTTTACGCAACATAGCTGTTAACATAAGATTGATATCCGCTGAATTTCCAGATTTTTCGTTAAATGCTTTTCGGATTCCTTTATCTGTATATTGACCTAAATAATCATTCCAAGCCATGTTGTTTTTTACATAATTGTAAATTGCTTGAGCTTTTTCAATATTTGTAGATTTTCCAACAATTGTAGCGTTTACAGTTTCATCTAAAAAATTATTCCCATTTAATTGTCGACCAAACTCTTCATGATCCATCAAATCTTTACCAATACGTTCCCATGTTGTAGAAAAATTTTCTGAAGTTCTTCCTGGTGCAATAAAAGAAGCTAATTCGAACTGTACACTTGCTAACATATTTCTTGGATTAAGTACATATGCTTCGCGAGAATAAGAAGGTAAATTAGTTAATGAATAGGTTAGTGTATTGATTTTTAATTTTATATTTTCTGTTGTGGCTCCTTGTTTACCAATACCTCCGTTAAATGTAGCTCCTCTTTGTCCAAATGAAGTACTTGTAAACGTATCTTCCTTTGAATTTTTTGAAATTTTCGGAGCAAATCCACCTCTCAAATCTTGTTGATAATTAAAGTATTCCTGATTTTGGAACGTAAAATTACTTGTAACTACAGGAATAGATCCTTGAAAATACCACGTATCAGTATTTCCATAGAAAGGGGAAATAATTTCGTACGTATATTCTAGGATCGATCCATTTTTTACATTAGGAAATGTAAACGTTTGTTTATCCATAAAACGATGGACTTTATCTAAGAAAATATCTTTTTTCTCAACTTTTTGTTCAACAATTTTACCATTTTCTAAGTTATAAGTAATAGCTTTTAAGGAGATTAATTTATCTTGATCAGAGCCAGAACTTTTGTAAAGAGGAATTTCAACTTTCAAAACATCATCTGGTGTTTTATCTTTATCAAATACAATTATTCTATAAAAAACTTTCTTTGTTTGCTCAACACCTCCTTGACTGGTATTAAAAGTGACTTTATAATTTCCGTCGGCATATAAAACTTCAGCAGGAGCATCAGCTTGAATTGAGCTTTTTGTTTTCTCGAAATCTTGTTTTGAGAGTTTTCCAAATTTCACATCTTGTGCAAAGCTCGAAACGGTTGCAACAGTAGCAACAATTGTAAATATTGTTTTCATAAATAGTGTTATAATTTTTCTAAAATTAGTTTTGTGTTGTCGTAACCCGAAATTTGTCTTCTAAATTCTACATATTCGTTGTATTTTTCTTTCGAAAAAGTTCCAGAAAATTGTTTGTAAATTCGTTTGATTTCGAATGTATTATTTTCTTTTGGATTGATTTCTAATTGATACTCTCCAAAAGCAGATTTCACGGTAATTGCATCAAATTTTTGTGGCAATTTATAACCAGAAGGAAGCGTCAATGTATAGAAAACTTCGTCAACATATCCTGTTTCGATGTTGAAATCAAACTTTCTGTCTTTCATTTTTTTGACAGAAGTCTCTTCTTTATTTACTGGAATAATATTCAGAATGATGTTATTTCCTTGAATTTTAGCATAATTTGGTGCTGAAAACTCGAAATTTGAAGTAAAAACAGCATTTTTCCAATCATTATTAAATTCTTTCTTTTTGAATGATATTCCTTGCAAATAAGAAAAACGATTTTTTAGACGAACATCAAGATCTTTTTCGCTTAATTGATTAAATCTTGCAAAATTCTCATAAATCAAACCTTTGGAAGTTTCAGAAAAATCAAAATTTAATGTTCCATCTGCTAAAAGTGTTGCATTTCCATTGACGAATAATTGATTATCTTCTGTTTTGAATTGTTGCGAAGGAATAATTTTTCCGCCTTTTTCATCAACAATTAATACTTTTCTATTTCCTGCAAAATCACCTAAATAATTATAAGGAGCTGTTTGACTTGTTGCTTCTAACCAAATATCTTTTCCATTTAGAGGTATATAAACAATCATGTGATTTCCTTGTTGATACATCATTTGTTCATCAATATCAATTGGATTTCCAGCAAATAATATGGTGTGATACGATTTGATATTCACTGCATCTAACATTCCAATCATATAATTAGATAAGGCTTTGCAATCGCCATAACTTTTGCTCTCAACATAAGAATTTGGAAAAGGCGAAAGTCCTCCAATTCCCAGTTGTACGCCAATATATCGAACTTTATTTTGCAAATATTTGTACAAAATCTGAACTTTTTCTTCGTCCGATTTTGCATCTTTTACCATATTTTGAAAAGTTGATTTTTGAGATGGAGTAAAATCTAATTTTGAACGAATTAAATTATCAAAAGTCCATTTTCCGTAATCATTCCAATTGTCAAAATTTCCTTTAACACCATCGATATTAATTTGATTTGAAGCTAAAATAGCGCGAGGAAATATTTTTTGACTTCCAACCATTTGATCTTCTTCATTAAATGCCAAAACATTGTTTAATGAATAGCTCAAATTATTGTTATCTCCTGTTTTTGCAATGTCAAAACCTTTAAAATTATCTTCTTTCAATCGAATAGTTGAAGATGTTTTATTTACAAATTGATAAGACGATTTTTCGATTGATAAATTCGCTGCTCGTATAGGTGACCAACGCGGAATCCAAAGTGTATTTTTGTTCGTTGTAATAATTTTATAATGTATCGTGTAAGGATAATTTGTTGGTGTGTAATTCAAATATTTTATACGATCATCCGTGTACATTTGTCCACCTGTTACATAACTTTGGTCACCAAAATCTTTGGTCTTGAATTTTTTAATTTCTTTTCCATTTGCATCATACAAAGTTGCCTCGAATAAGTCAATTTTTGTATTTGCATCATAATTCGCTTGCGCACCAACATAATTATCGCCCGCTTTACTCAAAACCGTTACGACAACGTCTTCCGTATATTTTAATTCATCAACTTTTAGAAGTTCTATTTTTTCTTCATTTTTTCGTACAACAGCATAAGCATCTTTTATCAAATCGGCTGGAATTTGATCGACTGCATAGTTTTGCGCAAAAGAAAATGAACTAATAAAAAAAGTTGAAAAAAGTAGAGTTTGTTTCATTCAATATCTGTTAATCAAGTTATTCTTTATTTTTTGAATCGATAAAAATGGTTACAGGACCATCATTCAACAATTCGACTTTCATATCTGCACCAAAAATTCCTCTTTGTACAGGTTTGAAATTTGATTCTAAAACGTTCAAAAATGTTTCATATTGTTCGTTTGCAACAGCTGGTTTTGACGCTTTGATATATGACGGACGATTTCCTTTTTTCGTAGAGGCATGTAACGTAAATTGAGAAACAACCAAAATATCTCCATTTGTTTGTTGCACATCTAAATTCATCACATCATTTTCATCATTGAAAACTCGAAGTTGAATTATTTTTTTCGAAATCCATTCAAAATCTTCCTTCGTATCATCAGGTTCAAAGCCAACCAAGGTCAAAATTCCACTTTCTATTTTTCCAGTTATTTCTCCATCCACCATTACAGAAGCATGTTGCACACGCTGTAAAATCACTCGCATAAATATTGTTTTAATCGGTATTAAATTGATTGAAATTTAAGAAATTATTAACAAATAAAAAAGCGTTACAACTCATCTTTTAGATGTGTTATAACGCTTGTTGTAATTTAAGTTTAGAAAGCAATCGCTATAGGTTTAAGTTAGTTGGTTAAAATAGATTTCCTCATCTGCAATTATCACATAATCTAGCTCATAGAGCTTCGATATTTGTTTTGCATTAATTAGTTCTTGTTCTATATTTTTTAGTTTATTTTCTTTGTTTTTAGAATTATCGAATTCAGCAGTCCACAATTTATTTGGATTTAATGGTTTCCAATTTAAATCTTCTAAATGCAATAAAAATCTTTCTTTTTGTTCCTTTGTACATTCCACAAAATCTAAAGCGATTTGTACGGATAAATTGCTCATTCAATTAATTTTAACAAAAATAAAATGAGAAGTTGAATTATTTTTACGTGAAACCGTAATTTGAAAAAATAAAAAAGCCATTTCGAAAGAAATGGCTTTTAATTATTTTTCGGTATAAATATCTTCTTCTAAAAAAGTGAGATAATTTTCGTAGCGAGAAACTGCTATTTCACCATTTTCTACTGCATCTCGAACGGCACATTTTGGCTCGTTAACATGTATACAATTATCAAATTTACAATTATGTTTTAAATCTAAAATTTCAGGAAAATAACCTTGTAATTCGGTTTTGTCGATATGAACCAAACCAAATTCTTTAATTCCAGGCGTATCGATAATAAAACCTCCAAAAGGCCATTCGTACATCTGTGCAAAAGTTGTGGTATGTTGTCCTTTGCTATTAAAATCAGAAACTTCGTGCGTTTTTAAGTTTAAATCAGGATTTAAAGTATTCAACAACGTTGATTTTCCAACGCCAGAATGTCCCGAAACCAAACTTACTTTATCTTTCATTCGATCTTTTACAAGATCTAAATTTAGACCAGTTTCAGCCGAAATATCTAGACTTTCGTAACCGATAGAATTGTAAATTGATTTATAAATTTCTAACTCAGCCATTTCATTTTCTGTGTACGAATCCATTTTGTTGAATAAAATTACAACAGGAATATGATAAGCTTCGGCAGTAATCAAAAAACGGTCAATAAAACCAAACGAAGTTTTGGGATTAGAAAGCGTTACAACCAAAAAAGCAACGTCAATGTTAGATGCAATAATGTGCGTTTTTTTGGATAGATTAACAGATTTTCGAATGATGTAATTTTTGCGATCATGAATTTTTGTAATGACAGCAATATCATCTTTGTCAATCTCAAACTCAACCTCATCTCCAACAGCAATTGGATTGGTATGTTTGATATTGGCTATTCTAAATTTTCCCCTAATTCTTGCCTGATAGGTTATACCATCTTCGGTTAAAAGATGATACCAACTACCAGTAGATTTTATGACAATTCCTTTCAATATTGTTTAAATTTTTTCTTCTTTTTTTACCATAATTTGGTTTTGTTGCGCAACAGATTCTTGGTGAATTGCTTGCAATAATTTGTCAACAAAATCTTCAGATAAACCTAAAGAAACTCCTGCTTTTACAGAATTATCTTTGATTTGTTTCCAACGATCTGGCTGAAAAACTGCCACATTATGTTCTTTTTTCAATTCTCCGATAGAGTTTGCAACTTTCATACGTTGAGCAATTGCATCTAAAATAGAGTTATCTAATTCATCAATTTGATGACGTAAATTCTGAATTCCAGTTTTGTAAATTGCATCTGGATCATCAGAAACACGAATTTCTAAATCTTTTAAGATTTCTAATAAACGAGCTGGTGTTACTTGTTGAGCTGCATCAGACCAAGCTTCATCAGGATTGTTATGCGTTTCGATCATCAATCCATTGTATTCGAAATTGAAGGCTTGTTGCGCAACATCGAACAATCCTGTTCTGTTTCCGCAAATATGTGATGGATCACAAATAATTGGCACGTTTGGCAATTTGTTTTTGAAATCTAACGCAATTTGCCATTGTGGATTGTTACGGTATTTTGTCTTTTTGTACGTTGAAAAACCACGGTGAATAGCACCTAAGTTTTTGATTCCTTGACCTTCTAAACGCTCCAAAGCACCAATCCATAAATCTAAATCTGGATTTACAGGATTTTTAACCAAAACTGTTTTATCTGTATCACGTAAAGCTTCAGCAATTTCTTGTACTGTAAAAGGGTTTACCGTAGAACGAGCACCAATCCATAAAACGTCAACATCATATTCTAACGCTAATTTTGCGTGATTTGCATTGGCGATTTCAGTTGCGATTTTCATTCCGAATTCGTCTTTTACTTTTTTCAACCAGTTTAATCCGATTGCACCAACTCCTTCGAAACAGTTTGGTTTAGTACGAGGCTTCCAAATTCCCGCACGGAAAACTTGCACATAATCTTTGTCCAAATCTTCAGCGATTGTCATCATTTGTTTTTCACTTTCTGCACTACAAGGTCCAGCGATAATCATTGGTTTATCGTATTCTTTTATCCAGTTATTGTTTTCCATAACATTTACAAATTTAAGATTTAATATTTATTTTATTTGAGAGTAATTATTTCTATTTTCTTGTCAAACTTAATTTAGTTCAACTTTTATTTTTGATTTGATTCTGAAACAAGTTCAGAATGACTTTATTTATTTAATATTCGACGTATGTCGTTTGTGTTTTTTAAATATTGATGAATATCTTCGGCGTCTTTTTCTTCGATCATTTTTCTGATTTTCGAAATTTGTGTTTGATAAGCATCAATAGCATTGAGTAAATTTTCTCGATTCTGAATCAAAATTGGTGTCCACATATCAGGAGAACTTTTTGCTAAACGAACCGTAGATTCGAAACCAGATCCAGCCATGTCAAAAATTGCATCTTCATTCTTTTCTTCTTCCAAAACTGTTTGTCCTAAGGCGAAAGAAGTAATGTGCGAAAGATGAGAAACGTACGCAATGTGCGCATCATGCGCTTCCGAAGTCATTGTTTTAACATTCATCCAGAGCGATTGATAAATTTTTCTTACTTTTTTTACTGCTTCTTTTTCGCTTTCTTCAACATCACACAAAATCGCAACTTTGTTTAAAAACAACTCAGGAAAAGCAGCTTTTGGTCCAGAATTTTCCGTTCCTGCGATTGGATGTGTGGCAACAAATTGTTTTCTTTTGGGATGATTTGCAACTTTTTTACAAATTCCAGCTTTTGTTGATCCCATATCCATAACAATCGTTTTATCATTAATTTGATCTAAAATCTCTGGTAAAACTTTCTGAATAGAATTAATAGGAACGGCAATCACTACTAAATCTGATTGAGAAAGTGCTTCATTCAAAGGAGCGATTTCATCCACAATTCCTAATTCTAAAGCTTGAATTTGATGTTCAATATTTTGATCAACACCGATTATTTTTTCGGCAACACCAACTTTTTTTAATGCTAAAGCAAAAGAACCTCCGATTAATCCTAAACCGATTACTGAAATTATTTTCATGCTTCTAATATTCTCTTTACTTCAATCAACTTCTCGACAGGTGCGCAAAGTGAAAATCTTATAAATCCTTCACCATTGCTTCCGAAAATACTTCCTGGTGTAATAAATACTTTTTTATTGTATAAAATTTCATCAATAAATTTTTTATCATCTTTTCCTTCTGGAAGCTTCGCCCAAATAAACATTCCTGCTGCATTGGGATTATATTTTACATTTAAAATATCAGCGATTTCCCAAATGATTCTTCGTCTTTCTGCGTAAATTTTTGTTAATTCATCGTACCAAGAATCATCAACTAAAAGAGCTTTTGTCGCGGCTTTTTGTATCGCAAAATTCATTCCCGAATCCATATTTGACTTTACTTTTAGAATAGAATTAATAAAACTTTCTTTTCCAATCACCATTCCTACTCGCCAACCTGCAATGTTAAAGGTTTTGCTTAATGAATTCAGTTCGATACAAACATCTTTTGCACCTTCAATTCCTAAGATGCTTGTCGGTTCATCGTTCAAAATAAAACTATACGGATTATCATTTACGATTAAGATATTGTGACGAGTTGCAAACTCTACTAATTTTCTAAGAACGTCTTTTGGGGCTTTGGCTCCGGTTGGCATATGTGGATAATTGAGCCACATAATTTTTGGTTTTTGCTCGGCTAATTTTTCTAACTGATCAAAATCTGGAAGCCAATCATTTTCATTTTTCAAATCGTAGAATAAAGGTTCTGCTTGCACTAATTCTGTAACAGATGAATAAGTTGGATATCCAGGATTTGGAATTAAAACTTTATCACCTTCATTCAAAAATGCCATCGAAATGTGCATAATTCCTTCTTTAGAGCCCATAAGTGGCAAAATTTCTGTTGAAGGATTGGCGTCTACATCAAATTTGTTTTTGTAAAAACTTGCCATTGCTTCGCGCATTTCTGGAATTCCGCGATAACTTTGATAGCCATTGATTCCGTTTCGTGAACTTTTGATTAATTCCTCGATCACATCTGGATGAGGTTGTAAATCTGGACTTCCAATTCCTAATGAAATGATTGGAATGTCGGTTTTCATGTTCGCTATTTCTTGTAATTTTTTCGAGAAATAATATTCTTGAACACTTTGTAATCGTTGGGCTTCTGCTATCATTTTTTCCCCAGTTTATATTCGCCTAATATTTCTAAATCCGTTAACTTTCTTGCAATTTTTCCAAGCAATTCATAATATTGTTCTTTTTGCTCGAACGTAATGTCAATATGGAAAGAGTATTCCCAAGGTTTTTCAATAATCGGAACAGATTGTATTTTGTCCATATTTATTCCACATTCTGCAATTTGATTTAATACATCTACTAAAGCACCAGCTTTATGTGGAACAGAAAAACGCATCGAAACTTTATTGAAATCTTCGTAATCGTTGTGCTCGCGTTGCAATACAAAAAAGCGAGTAAAATTATCTTGAAACGTCTGAATACTTGAAGCTAAAATGTCTAATCCATATACTTCTGCCGCTTTTCTTGAGGCAATTGCAGCAACATCATTCAAATCTTGCTCAATAATATCTTTGGCTGTTAATGCAGTGTCGATATCATTTACAACGCGCCATGTTGGATGTTTTTCAAGGAACTTATCACATTGTAACAATGCCATTTGGTGCGAACGAACTTCTTTTATATCATCTAAAGTTTGTCCTTTTTTTACCATCAATTGATGTTGAATTGATAAATAAATTTCTCCAACAACTTTCAAATTATATTTCGTTAGCAATGCATAGTTTGGTAAAATTGCCCCAGCAATTGTGTTTTCAATTGCCATGATTGCTTTTTCAACTTTTCCCTTTGCAAGCGACTTTGCTAAAGTTTTGAATGTGTCGCATTCTACAATTTCGATGTCATTTCCTAAATAATTATTGGCAGCTTCGTGATGATATGAACCAATGTAACCTTGTATTGCAACTCTTTCTTTCATTTTTTTCCACAAAAAAAGTCCCACAAATTGCGGGACTTTATATTATCTTATTATGAATGTTAACAATCAATTTTGACAACGCAGTCCCTGCTCTCCTGGATAATATCCAAAAAAGTAAAAAAAGAATGCGTTAAAATAATTGAATGTTGCCATTTCGTTTTTCTAATTGTTCTACAAATCTAAAAAATAATTTTTCAGTTATCCAAATCTTTTTTGCTAATTTTATCGAAAATTTTTCATCAAATGGGAATAATCATTACAGATTTAGTAAAAAAATACGGTGAACAGATGGCTTTAGACAAAGTTTCGTTTTCTATAAATAATGGCGAAGTTGTTGGTTTACTTGGACCAAATGGAGCAGGAAAATCGACATTGATGAAAAGTATTACCAATGCAATAAATGCAGATTCTGGTGAAATTTCTGTGAATGATTTTAATGTTTCGACGCAACCAATTGAATCGAAAAAGTTGATTGGATTTTTGCAAGAAAATAATCCATTGTACATGGATATGTATGTAAGAGAGTATTTGGAATTTGTCACAAATATTCGAAATGTGCCTAAATCAAAAATTGATGAAGTCATCGAAAAAGTAGGTTTATCGCCTGAGAAACATAAGAAAATTCATCAATTATCAAAAGGATATAAACAACGTGTCGGATTGGCGCAAGCGATTATCTCGAGTCCAGAAATTTTGATTTTAGATGAACCTACAAATGGTTTGGATCCAAATCAAATTATTGAAATTAGAGAGGTAATTAAAGAAATTGGAAAAGAAAAAACGGTGATACTTTCGACACATATTATGCAAGAAGTAGAAGCGCTTTGTTCGCGTGTAATCCTCTTGAATAAAGGAAAAATTGTAGCCGATCAAGCGATAGAAGAATTTAAAGGACAATATAAAAACTTGGAAGAAGCTTTTCATGTTTTAACACAATAAAAAAATCCGCTCATTGAGCGGATTTTTTTGTGAATTATTTCTTTTTCAAGATAAAAACTTCTTTGATTTTTTCTGGATCAACTTTATCGTTTTTCGTTGTTTTTTCAAGTTTTGCAATCAAGTGATTTACTTCTTCTTCAGAAGCTGGACCACCAAGATTTTCTCCATTTACGCGAGAATCTTCTAAAACTTTTCCAGTCGAATCTAAAATTACCCAAAAAGGCAAACCTTGATTTTTTCCTCCTAATTTCTCATTGACAGCATCTCCACCAGGAGTTTCTAAATTTTTCTTCTCTGCACGTTCTTGTACAGTAATAAATGTTTTGACATAATTCGCATCAAAATATGGTTTCACAGCTGGATCGTCCATATTTTTTTCCATCTTTTTACACCATCCGCACCAAGAAGCATGAAAAATTAAAAAGACATTTTTATTTTCAACCTTCGCTTGGTTTTGAGCTTTTGTTAATATTTCTGTTGCTGTTTGCGCGTTTACGATTCCTGCGAAAGCAATCATAAAACTTACGATTAAGGCTTTTAATTTCATTGTAATAAGTATTTAAGTAAATGTAAATAAATAATTGTATTTTCAATAAAAAATTAACACTTATGAAACATTTTTTAGGATTTATCTTTTTGCTATTTCTTGTGAGTTGCGCATCCAATAATATAAAAACAATTGAAGGAAAATGGAAACAAGATTTTTTGGATTATAAATCGAAAGTGGTAGAAGTTCCTTTGTCGAAAAGTGATGCGATTATGGATGTTTCAAGAAATAAATCAAAATTAAAAATAGAATTTGATTTTCATGACGATTATGAAAAAGATGTGACAGATTCTGTTGTGTTTAATTTTCCTCAACTCAAATTCAGAAAAATAAATCTTGATAAAACTTCTAATTATTATGATTTAACTTATAATGCGACTTGCGATTGTTTTTATGGTGAAATGAAATCATATTCTGGAAATGTATTAAATATAAAATTGAACAGAGTTTCTTCGGTTAAATAAATTTAATGGAAATCATTATCTTTGCACAAAATTATTAGAACATCGTTCTAATATTCAATCATTAAAAAAAAAGAGACAACATATATGAAATGTGGAATTGTTGGATTGCCTAATGTTGGTAAATCTACTTTATTTAACTGTTTGTCGAATGCAAAGGCGCAATCGGCGAATTATCCTTTCTGTACAATTGAACCAAATGTAGGAACAGTTTCTGTACCAGATACTCGTCTAAATCAGTTAGAAGCAATTGTAAATCCAGAGCGCGTTGTGCCTGCGGTTGTAGAAATTGTAGATATTGCTGGTTTAGTAAAAGGAGCAAGTAAGGGAGAAGGTTTAGGAAATCAATTTTTAGGAAATATCCGCGAGTGTAATGCAATTATTCACGTTTTACGTTGTTTCGAAAACGAAAATATTACACATGTTGATGGTTCTATTAATCCATTGCGTGATAAAGAAACAATTGATATTGAGTTGCAATTGAAAGATTTGGATACAGTTACAAAACGTATCGATAAATCTAAAAAAGCAGCAAAAGCGGGAAATAAAGACGAACAAAAAGTTGTAGAAGTTTTAACAGCTGTAATCGCTCATTTAGAAGAGTTGAAAAATGTTCGTGAGATGGATTTGGACGAAAAAGAGCAAGAAATTGTAGATTCGTTACAATTAATTACTTCTAAACCAGTTTTGTACTTATGTAATGTAGACGAATCTGCTGCAAAAGACGGAAACGAGTGGGTAGAAAAAGTAAAAGAAGCTGTAAAAGATGAGCATGCTGAAGTGTTGATTTTAGCGGCACAAATTGAAGCTGATATCAATGAATTAGAAACGTTTGATGAACGTCAAATTTTCTTAGAAGAATTAGGATTAGAAGAGCCAGGCGTTAATCGTTTGATTCGTTCTGCTTACACACTGTTAGATTTAGAAACTTATTTCACAGCAGGTGTAAAAGAAGTTCGTGCCTGGACAATCAAAAAAGGTTCTACAGGACCACAAGCGGCTGGAGTTATTCATACAGATTTCGAAAAAGGATTTATTCGTGCAGAGGTAATCAAATTTGAGGATTTTATTACATACGGATCAGAATCTAAATGTCGTGAAGCAGGAAAATTAAACGTAGAAGGAAAAGCGTACATCGTACAAGATGGTGATATCATGCATTTCTTGTTTAATGTTTAAGATTTAAATTATATCTATATAAAAAGCTCAATCGAAAGATTGAGCTTTTATTTTTCTACAAACTTTTCAAATTTTCTAAAGCCATTAAAAGTGTTTCATCCTTTTTAGCAAAACAAAATCGAATTACTTTGTTATCTGTTTTATCATGGTAAAATGCTGAAATTGGTATCGTCGCAACTTTATTTTTGATGGTTAACTGTTTTGCAAACTCATCATCAGATAAATCACTTATTTTAGCATAATTTGCACTTACAAAATAAGTTCCTTCGCAAGGCAAAACTTCAAAATTTGTTGAAGCTAAACCTTTAACAAATAAATCTCTTTTTTGTTGAAAAAAATCATTCAAATGCAAGTAATGATCAGGTTTTTCTAAATAATCTGCAATTGCATATTGTGATGGTGTATGCGTAGAAAAAGTATTGAATTGGTGACATTTTCTAAACTCTTTCATCAATTCTTTTTCGGCTAAAATATAACCGATTTTCCAACCAGTTATGTGAAATAATTTTCCGAAAGAACCTACGATGAAAATCTTGTCTTTTACCGATTTCAATTTTGCGAAACTTTGATGCGATTTTCCATCAAATGTAATATGCTCATAAACTTCATCTGCAAGTAAATAACAATTTGAATCTTTTAGGATTTGTTCAAATTGTTTCAAATCATTTTCGGATAAAATTTTTCCTGTTGGATTGTTCGGATTATTAACGATAATTAATTTCGTTTTATCATTAATTTTTTTCTTCAATTCTTCAAAATCGATAGAATATTCAGGATATTTTAGCTGAATTGGAACAATTTTTCCTCCAAATAATTCAACCGTTGGTTGATATAAATCGTAAGCAGGTTCAAAAATAATTACTTCATCATTTGGATGAATTAATGTAGAAACAACATTAAAAATCGCTTGACTTGCACCACTCGTAATGTTAATTTCATTCTGAAAATCGTAATCAGATTGATAAAGATTAGAATATTTTTCTGAAAGTAATACACGCAATTTTTCGACGCCAGTCATTGGCGCGTACTGATTGTAATTTTGTGTTGAATAATAATTTAAACGACTAATTAATTCAGAATCTGCATTAAAGTCAGGAAAACCTTGCGCTAAATTAATCGCTTGATGTTCATTTGCCAATTGACTCATTACCGAAAAAATGGTTGTCGAAACATTGGGTAGTTTAGATTTTATCATATTGGTAAATTAGGTCGTTTTTGCTCAAAATCAAAACAATGAACCTTAATATTTTTAGGAAATTTTTTCTTATTTTTGTAAAACTCGTTTAACACTCAACAACTCAAATGTCAGAATTAGATCAACAAGTAAATTATACGGAAGACAATATCAAAACCCTTGATTGGCGCGAACATATTCGCATGCGACCTGGGATGTATATTGGGAAGCTGGGAGATGGTTCGTCTCAAGATGATGGAATTTATATTTTGTTGAAGGAGATTGTAGATAACTGTATCGATGAATTTGTGATGGGTGCAGGAAAAACAATCGAAATTAATCTGCGCGAAGATGAGGTAACGGTTCGTGATTATGGACGTGGAATTCCGCTTGGAAAAATGGTTGACGCCGTTTCTAAGATGAATACAGGTGGTAAATATGATTCACAAGCTTTCAAAAAATCGGTTGGTTTAAATGGTGTTGGTACAAAAGCTGTAAATGCGTTGTCAACATCGTTTCGAGTGCAATCTATTCGAGATGGAAAAACACGTATTGCAGAGTTTGAGCAAGGGATTTTAGCAAATCAAGAAGATGAAAAAGAAACATCTTTACGAAAAGGAACTAAAATTACATTTATCCCAGATAAATCGATTTTCTTGAATTTTAAATTCAGAAAAGAATATGTAGACAAAATGTTGAAAAACTATGTTTACTTAAATCCAGGATTGAAAATTATTTTCAATGGAGAAGAATTCTTTTCGAAAGACGGATTGAAAGATTTATTGAATGATAATATCGAGGAAGAAACAATTTATGATATCATCCATTTGAAAGGAGAAGATATCGAAATTGCGATGACGCACAGCTCGAAATCATATTCGGAAACGTATTATTCTTTTGTGAATGGTCAAAATACAACGCAAGGAGGAACACATTTAACAGCTTTTAAAGAGGCTGTTGTGAAAACTGTTCGCGAATTTTATAATAAAAATTATGATCCTGCGGATATTAGAAAATCAATTATTGGAGCAATTTCGATCAAAGTAATTGAGCCAGTTTTTGAATCGCAAACAAAAACTAAACTTGGTTCGAATGAAATTGGACCAGGAATGACAACGGTTCGCACGTTTGTAAATGATTTTATCAAAACGAATCTTGACAACTTTTTACATAAAAATACAGAAGTTGCGCAAGCATTAGAACGCAAGATTAAACAATCAGAAACGGAACGAAAAGAGCTTTCTGGAATTCGAAAATTAGCGCGTGATCGCGCCAAAAAAGTTAGTTTACATAACAAGAAATTGCGCGATTGTCGTCAACATTATAATGATCCGAAAGCTGAATTACGTTTAGATACGACTATTTTTATTACCGAGGGAGATTCGGCAAGTGGATCGATTACCAAAAGTAGAAGTGTAGAGACGCAAGCGGTGTTTAGTTTGAGAGGAAAGCCGTTGAATTCGTACGGTTTGACAAAGAAAATCGTTTACGAAAACGAAGAATTCAATCTTTTGCAAGCGGCGCTAAACATCGAAGAAGGATTAGAAGATTTACGTTACAACAATGTTGTAATTGCAACTGATGCTGATGTCGATGGAATGCACATTCGTTTGTTGATTATTACATTTTTCTTACAATTTTTCCCAGAATTGATCAAAGAGGGACATTTGTATATTTTGCAAACACCACTTTTTCGTGTGAGAAACAAGAAGGAAACACGTTATTGTTATTCTGAACCAGAACGTATAAAAGCGTTGGAAGAAGTTAAAAATCCAGAGATTACACGATTCAAAGGATTAGGTGAAATTTCGCCAGATGAGTTCAAGCATTTTATCGGAAAAGATATTCGTTTAGAACCAGTAATGATTGGAAAAGATCAAACCATCGAAAGTCTTTTAGAATTTTACATGGGAAAAAATACACCAACAAGACAAGAATTTATTATTAACAATTTGGCTGTAGAAGCTATTAAAAATTAGAATATTATATAAAAAACTTACTTTCTATCTAACCTAAACACCTATTTTATAAATATGAAGAAGAATAATAAAAATGTGATACAGCTCTTTAAAATGCTAAATTTCACCATCGTTATTTTAATCATTCTAAACCTTATTATGTATGCTGGTATTTTACCTTACAAGTATCACATAATACCACCTTATGTTGTTGCAATTTTTATAGCGTTGTTTATTTATGTAAGCTATAAAAGTGGAAATCAATTTTTTGCGATAGACACAAAAGGTGAAACCATAACTTTTGAAACGAAGAATGTTGGATTTTTATCCTTCTTAGATTCAAAAACGAACAAAATCGATTTACCGAAGTATAAATTGATCAAATACGATTTTCAGAAAGGAATTCTTTCAAAAAACGTTGTCTTTTATATTAACAGTAAAAAGAATCCTACCAATTTAACAAAAGTCAAATTTCGTTTAGCATTTATTTCTAATCGAAATATTAATATTATTTTGACTGAATTAGACAAAATTGTGGAGTCTAATTATGTAGTCAAAGACAATGTAGAAGTAGCTATTTAACATGATGCAAGACAATCAAGAGAGCATCAAGAAGGTTTCTGGTATGTACCAAGAATGGTTTCTTGACTATGCCTCTTATGTAATTTTAGAACGAGCAATTCCATCTATTTATGATGGGTTGAAACCAGTTCAGCGTAGAATTTTACATTCAATGCGCGAGTTGGAAGACGGACGATATAACAAAGTTGCGAACATTGTAGGAAATACGATGAAATATCACCCGCATGGTGATATGGCGATTTCTGATGCAATGGTTCAAATTGGTCAAAAAGAATTGTTGATCGATATGCAAGGAAACTGGGGAAATATCTATACTGGTGACCGAGCGGCTGCGTCGCGTTATATCGAAGCTCGATTGACTAAATTTGCGTTAGAAGTTGTCTATAATCCAAAAACTACAAAATGGCAACCTTCTTATGATGGTCGAAATAAAGAACCAATCGATCTTCCAATCAAATTTCCTTTGCTTTTGGCACAAGGAGTTGAAGGAATTGCAGTTGGTTTGTCAACAAAGATTTTACCGCATAATTTCAATGAGTTAATTGATGCGTCAATTTTACATCTGAAAGGAAAGAAATTTCAAATTTTCCCAGATTTTTTAACTTCTGGTTTGGTTGATGTTTCCGATTATAATGATGGATTGCGTGGAGGTAAAGTGCGTATTCGTGCAAAGATTTTGCAAGAAGATAAAACGACGCTAAAAATCACTGAAATTCCTTACGGAACAACGACAGGATCTTTGATTGATTCAGTTTTGAAAGCCAATGATAAAGGTAAAATCAAGATCAAAAAGATTGAAGATAATACAGCGGCTGAAGTTGAGATTTTAATTCATCTTGTTCCAGGAAGTAGTCCAGACAAAACAATTGATGCATTGTATGCATTCACGGATTGCGAGATTTCTATTTCGCCAAATGCGTGTGTGATTAATGAACAAACACCAGAATTTTTAACAGTTTCTGAAATTTTAATTCACAATACAAACAATACAGTTGAATTGTTGAAAAAAGAGTTAGAAATTGAGTTAGATGAACTGCAAGAACAATGGCATTTTTCTTCGTTGGAACGAATTTTTATCGAGAATAGAATTTATCACGATATCGAAGAAGAAGAAACATGGGAAGGTGTAATTTCTGCGATTGATAAAGGGCTGAAGCCACATATTGCGCATTTAATTCGTCCAGTTACGGAAGAAGATATTACGCGTTTAACAGAAATTCGAATCAAACGTATTTCAAAATTTGATTTAGATAAAGCACAACAATTTATTGAATCATTAGAAGATAAAATCGAGAATGTAAAACATCATTTAGCAAATTTGATTGATTATGCGATCGATTATTTCAAAAACCTAAAGACAAAATACGGAAAAGGAAAAGAACGTAAAACAGAAATTAGAACATTTGATACGATTGATGCGACAAAAGTTGCCGTTGCAAATACACGTTTTTATGTGGATAGAAACGAAGGTTTTATCGGAACTTCATTGAAAAAAGACGAGTATTTATTCGAGTGTTCTGATATTGATGATATTGTGGTTTTCAAACATGATGGTTCGATGATTGTGACAAAAGTTGATGCAAAAACTTTTGTTGGAAAAGGAATTATTCATGTTGGAATTTGGCATAAAAATGATAAACGTACCATTTATAACTTGATTTATCGCGATGGTAAAAATGGTCCGGCTTATCAAAAACGTTTTGCTGTAACGGGAATTACTCGCGATAAAGAATATGATTTAACGGCTGGTAATAAAGGTTCGGAAGTGTTGTATTTTTCAGCAAATCCAAATGGAGAAGCCGAAGTTGTATCAATTATTTTAAAAACTCATCAACGTATCAAAAAGTTGAAATTTGACATCAATTTTGCAGATTTAGCGATAAAAGGTCGTGCATCAAAAGGTAATTTAGTCACTAAATATCCAATCAAAAAAGTAGAATTGAAAGAGGAAGGAGTTTCGACTTTAGCACCTCGTCAAATTTGGTTTGATACAGATACAAAACGTCTAAATGCAGATGGATTGGGACTTTTGTTAGGTTCTTTTAAAGGTGATGATAAAATTTTAACGATTAATAAAAAAGGTGAAGCAAAATTGGTTTCGTTTGATTTGAGTAATCGTTTTGACGAAGATTTAGAAATTATCGAGAAATGGAAACCTTCAAAACCGATTTCTTGCGTGTATTATGATGCAGAAAAAGATCGTTATTTTGTGAAACGTTTCCTTTTAGAAGATACATTTTCTCCACAAACTTTTTATACGTTAGAAGATGGTAAATCATCAATAAAAGTTGTTTCGACAGATTATTTACCAGTTATTGAGTTGATTTTCCCGAAAGTAAAAGGTTTAGAAAAAGAACCAGAAGTGATAAATTTAGAAGAATTTATTACAGTTAAAGGAATTAAAGCGCAAGGAAATCAATTGACGACATATAAATTAAAACAAATTAATGTGTTGGAACCGCTTCCATTCGAAGAACCAGAAGAAGAGGAGGAGTCAGAAGAAGAGCCGCAGCCGACGCTATTTGATGCGATTGAGGAGGATAATAATGAAGAAGAAAATATAGAAGAATAATGGGAGACATCTCTATTGTGGCATTAGTCGTTATTGGATTGAATGTTTTGGTAAGTTGGAAAGGTTTTAACGATTTAGCTTTCTTTGAAAAATATAAATTTCAAGTTGGATCGATATTATATAATAAGGAATACTATAGAATTTTAAGTTCAGGGTTTTTACATGTTGATTTTACTCATTTGTTATTCAATATGTTAACGCTTTATTTCTTTGCAAATCCTGTTATCGGATTTTTTGCGAGTCCAGAAGGATTTTTGTTAGGCGACTTCTCGAATGCAAAACTAAATGTAGGTTACGGAATGTTTCTTTTAGTTTTTTTAGCAGCGGTTATTGGCGGAAATATTTTGTCGTTGTTGATTCACAAGAAAGAAACTTTTTATTCGGCAGTAGGAGCTTCTGGTGGAGTGACAGGGGTTTTATTCGCTGCAATTGCAGCTTTTCCTGAAATGGAATTAAGATTATTTTTTGCTTTACCAATTCCAGCCTGGATTTTCGGGATCTTATATTTAGGATATTCAGTTTATGGAATGAAAACTAATTTAGGGAACATCGGACATTCAGCGCATTTAGGTGGAGCAATTGTGGGATTATTATCTGCAATATTATTTTACCCAACTATTTTACAAATCAATACATATTATATTTTAGGAATGATTGTTCCATTAATTGTATTGTTTGTGATGATTTTGAGAGAACATCGAAAATAAAAAATAAGACAAAAAAAGCATCAAGTAATCTTGATGCTTTTTTTTATGATAATGAAATTATACTATTATTATAATATTCTTTTTACGTATAAGAATTTTGGTCCCCAATATCTATCATTCAAAGAAGATACCATAACACCTTGAGAAGTAGATGAATGAATAAATTCTAAAACTCCATCTTTATTTCTTCCATGAACAATTCCTACATGCGAAACTCTACCACGACCTCTTGTTGCAAAGAAAACTAAATCTCCTTCTTTTGCTTCGTCTGTACTAACTGTAAAGCCTTCTCTTGCCTGATCAGCAGATACACGAGGTAAATTTTTATTGAAAGTCTCGAAAACGTTTCTAACAAAGGCAGAACAATCAATACCACTTCTTGTTGTGCCTCCGTATCGGTAAGGTGTACCAATATACGTTTCTGCTTCTTTTAATAAAAACCCTGCAAACAATTCATTCGTTTCTTCTAAAACGCTGTTTAACACAACCATAGATTTCGCTTCATCGTTAATTTCTATTGGTGTAACATCTAAATTGGCATGTTTATTGATTATTTTAGCTTGAGCTTCAATAGCTCTTGGTTTCGGTACGAAACTTCTCGAAGAATATTCTGTAGCTTCACTAACTGGGGTTAAAGATGAACATGATGTAATAAACATCGTGCAAACCACTGCAGCTACACCTAATATCGATGCTTTCATATATTGAGTATTCGTTTGTATAAATTTTAATAGCACCGCTAAAGTAATTGTTAAAATTATAACTCATTATATATAAGAGTTGTTTTGACAAAATATTAACTTCCTTAACATTTTTTAACAAAAACATATTCAAAAAAACTTTTAAATATATTTGGAAGTCCAAAAAATTGTTCTACATTTGCACTCGCTTTTCACAACAAGTGGTTAAGCCGTCATGCGGCCCATTCGTCTAGTGGTTAGGACATCAGGTTTTCATCCTGGAAACAGGAGTTCGATTCTCCTATGGGCTACATAAAAGTGTTTTAGAAAATTATTAAATTAATTTGGCGAGATAAAATATTTGTTTATATCTTTGCCGAACTAAAATAGAAAGAGATTTAAGTTATGGCAAATCATAAGTCAGCATTAAAAAGAATTAGACAATCAGCGGTAAGACGCGATCGTAATAAATATTATCACAAATCAGCTCGTACAGCTATTAAAGCTTTAAGATCTGAGTCTGATAAAAATGAAGCAGAAACAGTTTTTCCAAAAGTTTCTTCAATGATTGATAAGTTAGCAAAAAGAAACATTATTCACAAGAATAAAGCTTCAAACTTAAAATCAAAGTTAGCGAAACATATTGCGGGATTAGCTTAATAAAATAAAAGTGGTCCCTTCGTCTATCGGTTAGGACACTAGATTTTCATTCTAGAAAGAGGGGTTCGATTCCCCTAGGGACTACAAATTAATAGATGGATTGCATTATTGCAATCTTTTTTTTCCTTGTTCATAGTTGTTGATTTTTTAAACAACCAGTAGAATACTGTGTAAAGGAAATTGTTTTTTGTGTTTTGTTTGTAAAGGTTAATCATAATGTTTAGATGATTAATCGGGAATGAAAATGTCGCTGTATAATTCAACTTGGTTCAAATTATTAGAATTATACATCGACTTTTCTACAACTCCCAACACAAAATGACGTTCATTCAAAATAAAGAATATTCGAATTAATTAATTCATATTAAGTGGTCCCTTCGTCTATCGGTTAGGACACTAGATTTTCATTCTAGAAAGAGGGGTTCGATTCCCCTAGGGACTACAATTTGACTTGATTAAAAAAAATAGTATAAAATTTTCGAAAATTGTTTGGTAATAAAAAATAAACGTTTATTTTTGCACCACAATAATACGAAAGGAGGTCCCTTCGTCTATCGGTTAGGACACTAGATTTTCATTCTAGAAAGAGGGGTTCGATTCCCCTAGGGACTACTAAAAAGCATTCAGATTTGGATGCTTTTTTTATTTTGAAATAGTTTAGTTTATATTGATTTATTGCGATCAATAAAAAAGCGTTTGAGGAAATAAACTTCAAACGCTTTTTGCTTTTATAAAGGATCCTTTTATAGCTTTGGAATTGCTTCTATCAATTCTTTGGTATAGTTTGTTATCGGATGCGCATAAACCTTGTCTGCATCGTTCAATTCTTTCATTTCTCCGTGTTGCATGACCAATAATTGATCGCTCATATATTTTACAACCGCCAAATCGTGCGAAATAAATATATAGGTAAAACTAAACTCTGTTTTCAAATCATTTAATAAATTCAAGACTTGCGCCTGAACAGAAACATCCAACGCAGAAACAGATTCATCACAAATGATAAATTTAGGATTTAAAGCCAAAGCACGAGCAATCCCGATACGTTGACGTTGCCCACCAGAGAATTCGTGCGGATATTTGTTCAAATCTTGATCTGATAAACCCACTTTTTGTAAAAGAGATGAAGCCGTTTTTAATCGCTCAGCTTTATTCTGACCAATTTTATGCACTTGCATTGGTTCTGTAATAATTTGCGCAACGGTTTGGCGAGGATTTAAACTTGAATATGGGTCTTGGAAAATAATCTGAATTTCTCTTCTTAATTTACGAATTTCCTCTTTTTTCAGTTTCGTAATATCTATACCATTATAATAAATTTCGCCGGCAGTTGGTTTTTCTAATAACAAAACCGTTCTACTCAAGGTTGTTTTTCCAGAACCCGATTCGCCAACCAAGCCCATTGTTTCACCTGGATAAACTTTGAACGAGATATCATCGACAGCTTTTACATTCGGGATTGTAGCGTTTCCAAATAGAGTCGAAGGATAGAAGTATTTCTTCAAATTCTTAACTTCTAAAATTGGAGGATTTGCATAAATTTTTTCGTGAAAAGTTTCGCGCTCTTCTTCTGTATAGATCTCAGTTTCGAAATTTGGATTTTCTAAGAAATTTTTCACCGTAGGTAAACGTTTTGCACGTTCATCCAATCGAGGTCGACAAGCAATTAATCCTTTTGTATAATTTTCTTTCGGATGATTAAAAATTGTTTCTACATTTCCTTGTTCCACAACATCACCACGAAACATCACCAAAACTTCTTCACAAACATTAGCAATCACGCCCAAATCGTGAGAAATAAACAACATGCTCATGTTATTTTTTTCTTGTAATTCTTTCAATAAATCTAACGTCGCTTTTTGTACCGTAACGTCCAAAGCAGTTGTAGGTTCATCGGCAATCAATAATTTCGGCTCGCAAGAAATCGCCATTGCAATCATTACACGTTGCTTTTGTCCACCAGATAATTCGTGCGGATAGGCTTTATAAATACGTTCGGGATTTGGTAATTTAACTTGTTCAAAAAGATGAAGAACTTTCTTTTTAGCTTCTTCTTTCGATAAATTTTGATGCAAACGAATCGCTTCCTCCACTTGTTCTCCGCAACGTAAACTTGGATTTAGAGAAGTCATTGGTTCTTGAAAAATCATTCCGATTTCATTTCCTCTTATTTTTTCCAGTTCTTTAGGCGAAAGTTTAAGCAAATCTATCATTTTATCATCTTGACGAAAAAGAATTTCACTTTTGGGATGAATAATTGCATTAGGAGACAATAAACCCATAATTGCCAATGAAGTTAACGACTTTCCTGAGCCAGATTCTCCAACAATTCCTAATGTATCACCTTGTTCTACTTTGAAATTGATGTTATTCAAAACTTGTTTATCTCCAAAAGAAATCGATAAATTTTTGACCTCGATAATATAATGTAAATCTTGCTTTTGCATGGCAAATTGTTGCTTGGTAAATGAAGTGGAAATTTAGTGATTTTTTTAATCATTTTCTCGAATCAATAATTTCTAAGATTTTGTATTTATAAATTTTGTAATTTTGCTACGAATCAAAACGTTGTGATTTTTAATTTTTTTTATTAATTTAGATGTATTGATTTACTGACTTATAAAAACTTATAACAAGTCAGTTTTTTAAATTCGAAGAATGGATACATACTCCCAGATTTCGACATTGTTTTTAGTCGCTAATCACAATGTCGCCGATGAAATTTCTGTAGCAAAACTTTTGCTTACAATTTTCCTTGTTTTATTAAATGGTTTTTTCGTTGCAGCCGAGTTTGCAATTGTAAAAGTACGTTCGTCACAAATTGAAGTTAATCAAGATATTAACGAAAGAACTTCAAATGCTGCAAAACGAATCGTTAATCATTTAGATTCTTATCTTGCCGCAACACAATTAGGTATTACATTAGCTTCGCTTGGTCTTGGTTGGGTTGGAGAAAGCTCTTTAACACCTGTAATCGTAAAACTTTTTGAAGTAGTTGGTTTAACTTCTCCTTCTTGGACAGCGATTGCGCATAATGTTGCATTCCCAGCAGCTTTCGTTATCATTACTATTTTGCACATTGTTTTTGGTGAGTTAGCGCCGAAATCTATTGCGATTCAGTATCCAACAAAAACTACTTTTACAGTAGCTTGGCCTCTTCGTGCATTTTATTTTGTTTTCAAACCTCTTATTGTTTTAATGAATGGTTTGGCAAATGTAATTCTTCGTGCGATTGGAATTCATCCTATTCATGGAGGTGAAATTCACACAGAAGAAGAGTTGAAAATGATTATTACAGAAAGTTCTGAAGGTGGAGCAATTGAAGAATCTGAGCGTAATTTAATTCAAAATGTGTTTGAGTTTGATGATCGTCGAGTGATGAATATTCAAACATTACGTAAAAATGTTTCTGCAATTAATATTAATACTTCTGTAAAAGATGCGTTAGATTATGCGATTAATGAAGGTTATTCGCGTTATCCTGTTTACGAAGAAGAATTTGATAATATAAAAGGTATCATTTACGCTAAGGATTTAATCAAGCAATTATTGGAAAATCCAAATCAAACTGAAATTGAAGGATTGTTGCGAGAGCCAATTTTTATCTCAGAAAATGCATTGATTAAGAATGTAATGAAACAATTTCAGAAAAAACATATGCAAATTGCAATTGTAACAAATGAAGTTGGTGAAGTTGCAGGAATTGTTTCGATGGAAGATATTTTGGAGGAGTTGGTTGGAGAAATTCAAGACGAATATGATAACGAAGATCCGATAGTTTCTCGTGTTTCTGAAGGTGTTTATAATATAAATGCACACAACGCGATAAGCGATATTAATCGTTTAGTACCGTTTAGATTCGAAGAAAGTGAACATTATGATACGTTGGCTGGATTGATTTCTGAATGTTATCCTGATAAAGAATTAACGGAAGGAGATTTGATTGATTTGGAAGAATATACAGGAACAATTATCAAAATGTACCGAAATTCTGTTGAGCAAGTTCAATTGAAAGTGAAAGATGAATTGATTGAAAACTTTCGCGATGAACCAGATTCAGCCGAAGATGATGAAAATTAATCATTAGAAAATATAGAATAAAAAATCCGCTCATTAGCGGATTTTTTTCGTTTTTATATATCTTCTTTTCGTTGTAAAGGTTGATCGTAACGCATTTTTCGGAAAACATTAATCAAGGTTACAACATCTTTTTCACAATAATCTTTGATGCGTTCTACATTGTTTTCATCGTAATAAACTCGTGCAACTTGTGAACCATCGATATCATCTTTTGGTGTTGGAATTTCGAAAACATTTGCCAATAAATCTAACGATGTAAAGTTCTTATAATCGCCAAATTTCCATAACTCCATTGTGTCTAAATGCTGAACTTCCCACGGTTTTTTACCAAATAATTGCAAAATAGCTGGAATTTCTATTTGATTAATCATCATTCGGCGAGCGATGTACGGAAAATCGAATTCTTTTCCGTTGTGCGCACATAAAATATGATCAGGTTTAAAAAAGTTTTCAATCAACATTGAATTAAAATCTTCTAACAATTTTTTTTCGTCGTGACCATAAAAACTTTTGATATGAATAAAAGAATCTTTAACAACAATTCCGACCGAAATACAAACTATTTTCCCGAATTCAGCCATAATTCCGGCGCGTTCGTGGTAAAATTCTTCAGGAGAAACTTCATTATTATTGCGTTGATAAGCCGTTTTCTTTTCCCAAAGCGCTTGTGTTCTTTCAGACAAAAGATTCCAATCATCTGTTTGAGGAACCGTTTCGATATCTAAAAATAATATTTTACTGTAAGGAATTCGTTGGATCATTTTCTTTCACTTTTTGATTAATTCGCATCGCTTCGTCTACCAATCGATAAACATCACCATCTGCAATTGGACGATTATTTGGTTGATCATTATGCGTTTTTCCAGTTCGAACAACAACTAATTTTTCTGAAGGAATTACAATGATACGTTGTCCCAAATGTCCTAACATCGCATAAAAAGGTGTTTTGTAATTGTAATCCATCCAAACTGAATAACCATAAATTTGTGGTTCATTTGGTCCGAACGCTTTTTTGTTTGGTAAAACCATTTTCTGAACAAATGCTGAATCTAAAATTTGTTTTCCGTACCAATTTCCATCATTCAGTAATAATTGTCCAAGTTTGGCAAAATCTCGCGCTGTTGCATTGAAACAACAATAGGTTTTCTCCATTCCTTTCGGATTATCTTTCGACCATTGCGCATCTAATTCCATCCCCATTGGTTGCCAAAATTCTTCTTGAAAATATTGTGATAACGATTTATTTTTCAACGCCCGTTCAATCACAATGCCTAACAATTGCGTGTCACTCGATTGATATTTGAAATGTCCGCCGGGTTGAGAAACAAATTTTCTATTCAACATTTGTTTAACGATATCATCGCCATAATACGCTTTTGCAGTAGGATTGAGCGGAAAATAATAATCTTCGTCCCAATCATAACCAGATGTCATAGCAGATAAATCACCAACTGTACATTCAGCTCCAAATTTATCATCTTTAAATTCAGGAATAAAATCTGTTATTTTTTGATCTAAATCTTTGATATAACCTTGCTCAATCGCTTTTCCCAACATCATTGTCGTGAATGTTTTCGCCATCGAAAAAGAATTGGTAATATCATTTAGTGCATATCCATTAAAATAGTATTCGCTCAAAATTTGATTATCTTTTATAATAACTAACCCAGCAGTTCCGAAATCGTTCATCTCTTTTTCGAAATTAGCTGACAACGGAAATTGATTATAATCTAAATGTTGATGCCAAACTCGCGGTGCACCTGCCAAAATTACATTGTTATCAAAATCTTTGTAATCGTTGATATTTGCAGTGCTTTCACCTTTCATATAGGTTAATTTTACGCCACGAAAAATGTAGTCATTCCCTGTTGCATAAAGAATTAGGATTAATACACAAATGATTATGATGAACCATTTTATTATTTTCCAAAGTATTTTCATTTCAAAAATTTAGAATCTTTTACTAAAATAAGCTTTTACTATTAAATAATGTTAAAATTCTATCATTTCGGAATCATATTTGTTGAGTTATTGTGTATCTTTATACAAGAAAATTAAATCTAAAAAATAAATATTATGGCTTTTGAATTAGCAAAATTACCTTATGCATTTGATGCATTAGAACCTCATATTGACGCAAAAACAATGGAAATTCACCATGATAAACACCATGCTGCGTACACAAATAATTTGAATGCTGCTATTGAAGGAACTGATTTAGCAAACGCTACAATCGAAGAAATTTTAGCAAAAGGAACTGACAAACCAGCTGTTCGTAACAATGGTGGAGGTTTTTATAATCACAATTTATTCTGGGAAATTTTAACTCCAGGTGGTGCTAATCAACCAACTGCAGAAGTTGCTGATGCAATTAACGCTGCTTTTGGATCTTTTGAAGCTTTCAAAGATGAGTTTTCTAAAGCTGCTGCAACACGCTTTGGATCTGGATGGGCTTGGTTAATCGTAAAAGATGGAAAATTAGTTGTAACATCAACTCCAAATCAAGATTCTACTTTGATGCCTGTTGCTGATGTACAAGGATTTCCAGTTTTAGGATTAGATGTTTGGGAACATGCTTATTACTTAAACTATCAAAACCGTCGTCCTGATTATATTGAGGCTTTCTTCTCTGTAATTAACTGGGATAAAGTTGCGGAAAGATTTGCATCTGCAAAATAATAAGGTTTAAAAAATTAAACAATACAAGACTTGTGTAGAAATACGCAAGTCTTTTTTTATCTTTGAACTATGGGAGTAATTATTTTAGAAAATATAAAAATATATTCGAATCACGGATGTTTAGATGAAGAAGCACGTATTGGTTCTGATTATTTGGTTGATTTGGAAGCGCATGCAGACTTTACGAAAGCAACAGAATCGGATGAATTGGTAGATGCTTTGGATTATGTTTCGTTAAATAAAATTGTGAAGGAAGAAGTAGGTATTCGTTCAAAACTTTTGGAACATGTTTGTAAAAGAGTCTTAGATCGTATAGGTCAAGAACTTACGAATGTCACATATGCAAAAGTAAAATTATCTAAGCTGAATCCTCCTATTGGTGGGCATGTAGAAAAAGTGAGTGTTATTTTAGAAAAATCGTATTAAACTTTTTTTTTCTGAAATTATTGCTATATTTGCAATCCAAAACAACGGGAATGGTTCCTTGACCGAGAGGCTAGGTAGCGGTCTGCAAAACCGTCCACAGCGGTTCGAATCCGCTAGGAACCTCAAGATTAATTGATGATCAACAAGTTAAAAGACGTTTATGCATATTTTTTGCATAACGTCTTTTTTTTTATGCTTCAGTTTTATTTTCATAATTTATTATATTTGATGAATACTAATATGAATCATATTTGGATTGATGTTTAGGAACAATAATTGGCTCATAGCTCTTTTTATGATCTCGTGGAACATCTATCGTAGATTCTCCATATTAGCTTTTAAACGTTTTGAAGTTGTACCATTACGTGCATTTGGATTATCACTTTTCTCATTTTTTGGAATAACCTAAATGTACTTGAAGTTAGCCTTGCAGCATGGCTTCTGATAAATCAGAATGCAATTCTTTTATTTTAAAGAAAAGTCTTGATGATTTTGATATAGGGGAGTATATCTAACAACAATGATTTAATAATTAAAATACAGAATATTCAAAACTCATATTGAATAAAGAAAGACATTTTTTAATCCTCCATTTTTATATAACCTTCGCCATAATTATCAAAAAATAATTTACGATAAGTAGAACCTATTGCAATCGCAACATCATCGATGTACAACGTGTTATAATCAAAAGAAGTGATATGATTCTTGTTTACAATATATGATTTGCTTACTCTGTAAAAGCTTGTATTTGGAAGTTTTGTATGTATCGTTTTTAGATTCATAGCCGTTATCAACTTTTGCTTGTCTGTATAAATAATAACATAATCTTTCAACGCTTCGATATGCGTAATATCCTCAAAATTTAGTTTATGAAATCTTCGGTCTGCTTTGATAAACATAAACTGCTCTGAATTAGATTCAATTGTTGATTTTATGGTGTTATCTGATAATAATTGATGCAATAATTCTGCTTTTGAAATCGCTTTTTTTAGCCGTTCTTGCGAAATAGGTTTCAATAAATAATCTATCGCATCCAGCTCGTAGCCATCAATCGCAAACTGAGGATAAGCTGTCGTAAAAATAAATAATGTATTCGCAGGCAATTGTTTTGCGAGTTCGAGACCATTTATGCTTGGCATTTCAATATCCAAAAAAACTAAATCGACGTGATTGTTTTTAGTGAAATCAAGTGCTTTGGTTGCGTTACCAAAACTCCCAATGATCTCAATAGATTCAAAACCATTTAGTTCCTCCGATAATTCCTCGCGAGCAAGAGGTTCATCATCAATTATAATACATTTCATAAAGGCAGATTTAAAGTGACAACAAATTCTTTTTCTTTCTTATTTAGCTTCAATTCGTAGTTATCACCATATAAAAGTTCTAATCTTCTTTTGATATTCGTAAGCCCGATTCCTTTATTTTTTGTATCAGAAATTTTAAAATCTGGACAGATAGAATTGCTACATTCAAAATGCAACATAAGATTTGTTATGCTAAAATTAATATTGATATAAGACGCATTATCATTAACATCGACACTATGTTTAACTGCATTTTCGATAAAAACGGTAAATAAGTTTGAAGGAATTAAACGTCGGTTAAGTGATTCCGAATTAATTGTATTGTTGATTTTTACTGTGAAATCGTCCCGTCTTTTTTGCTCTAATTCCAAATAATTGGTAAGAAATAAAATCTCTTGACACAAATTGTTTTTATTGTTTCGATTTTCATACAATTGAAAACGCAGAAATTCTGACAACTTCACAACTGTATTCACAGCTTCTTCGGGATTTTTTCTGATTAGAGCTTTTACACTATTCAAATTATTAAATAAAAAATGAGGATTAATTTGGTTTTTTAATTCCGCTAATTCCATTTTACGCGTTAGTTTTTCTAGTTCGATAATCTTCTCTTTATCAATAATCCAATTCTGCGCTAATCTTGTTGTTGTTGTAATCATGATAAAACTAATCGAAGTAAAAATTCCATAGATTGGCTGTAGCATAAAGAATTCACCTTTTGGAGTATTTAAATGTAGGATATATCGATTGGTTAAAAGTACAATACTTAGGGTTACAATAACTAAACAGATTAAAAGTGAGAAATAGGTCAGGTATTTTCTGTCCAAAAATTTAGGAACCAAATAATAGGTGTTGATGTAAAACATGATGACAAAAAAAGTGTACACGCTAACAAACCAATAAATACGGTCTTCTTTGGGAAATCTGATGTAAAATCCTGAGCAATACAAGAAAATGAAGAAAAATAGTAGAAATATGATTTGCCTAACCAATTTCAATTTCTTGTTCAATAAAAAAGCTATAATTTTCTCCTCCATTTCGATTTATTTAGAGATAGTAATTACTCAAAATATTTAGATTACTAAATTACTTCTTTATAAAAGACATTATATTTTTTTATACAAAATGATTCTGTTTTTATACAAAAACCCGCAATCCTTCGGTTTTGTATAAAATATGCATTGGTTCGTATAAATTTGAATTTGGGACTAATTTTTTGCTTTTTATTTACGTCGAAAAATTAGTAATATGTCGCATGCAAAAGTGTTAAAATTATATAATCTTATAGACGAAACTTCGTTATCTGAAGAACAACTTGAATGTAAAATTATTCAAATAGTTGATCTTATTCGATTTATAGAAATTTACAATGATTCTATTTTGATCAAAGATTTTTTGAAATACAATTGTAGCATTATTTCCCATGAAAACAAATCAATCGGAATTGTGTTTTGTGAGCAACTCGAAGAAATTGAATCGCTTATCGCCACACAAAAACTTTTGATGATAAAGGAAAAAGAATTTCTGAATGAATTATGGATTGTTTTTGTTAAAGATTATCAACAATCAATTAATATTGAAAGTATTAGCAATGATCGTAAACTCAATCTTTTTGACAAGATTTTTAATTTCAATTTTTATAAACAAACAATTTTACAAGCCAGATAATAGCCATGAAATTAATTAAAACGTCAACAATATTATTTTGTCTTCTAACAAATGTTACCAATGTATATGGGCAAGACAATAAGGAAATAAAAGAACAAGATAGTATTTCCAAAAAAGCTTATATGTATTTGACGCAACAATTTTCTGTTCCAAGACCATTGAATGTAGAATACACTTACGCCACGCCAACTAAATTTACTTCGAAAATTGATGGAAATAAAATTGATGGAAATCGAATCAATCATTATTCACAGTTGAATATCAGTACAAATATCAATATTTTGAAAAAAAAGAATTGGATTCTTAGTACGACTCTTGGTTATAAGAATACCAATATGGATATAGAATTTGCTGAACCAACGTTTCAAGAAACAAAAAATGTAGATATTAATGCACATTATCTCTATGAATCCTTGAATTTGGCTTATAGTACAAAACTGTTTAACAAGCCTACTTTTCTAAGTTCTAGTCTTATTTTTGATGGTAGCGACAAATATTTTGGTCGAGTAAAAGGACTTGTAACAGGAAATATTTTATTAAAATCTACAGATCGAACTAAAATATTAGTAGGATTAGGATTGAACATTGATGAAGGTACTAAAACACCTGTAATTCCAATGTTTACCTTACAACATAGATTTAATAATGACTTTTTTGCAGATATTATTTTACCAAAACAAATTCTTTTCAGAATGCATCCTTTCAAAAATTCTCGATTATCAATAGGAACTGAATTGGAAGCAAACACGTTTTATTTATATCATTTGAATCCCAATAATTTATCTGAAAAATACGAATACAGACAAGTCGATTTAAATAATGGATTGAAGTACGAATATTTATTAAAACACAACTTTATTATCACTGCCAAAACAGGAGTAAAAACGCTAATTACAAATGGTTTATTTAATAAAAAAGACACGTTTGATGACAAGATTTTCTCTTCGACACAAGATCCTTCGTTTTATTTTAATGTAGGTATTTCTTATAATCCTTTTGTAAAAAAGCGAAAATAAATCAGTTATTGTCTCCCCAAAAAAAGCCTTACAATAAGTATCGAAAGGCTTTTTAAATCTATCAACTATTAACTACTTGGGTAGTTATTACCTTTTGCAATATTGTGAAATAAGACGATTTCCTTTAAGATAAATACAGGGATTTGTTCGTCAAGAATTCAAAAATTTTAAGATGGTTAAAGCGACTACTATAATTAAAATAGAAACAATAACGACATCTTTATAATTGATTGTTTTCGAACCAAATCCAACTTTTTTTGATTTACTTATCTTTTTAGATTGCATCAGAAGGATTTTTTAGTTGATACAAATATAGATTATAAATTTAATTGATTAAGAAGTTTATAATTAAATAATTGTAAAAATTACAATGTAATTATAAGGTAAATTATAACAAACAAAAAACCTCAAGTTATAACTTGAGGTTTTTTGTTATTTTTCTGCTTCTATAACGTTATTTAAGCTATTCTTTTGATTTTTTTGACGCTCTTTTTCTTCGTCAGATAATTTATCTTCAAGATTTTTTTTCACATCATTTAGCATTTCTTTGAATTTTTCAGGCTGCATCATATAATATTTGTAACTCTCAGAAAATTGATGAAACTTGATATCATAACTTTTCATAATATCTACCGCATCTTTTGCTAAATCGATACTTTGATCTTGTTGTTGAGTAGGAAACATCTGCAATCCTTGTTGACTAATATATAAATCAGTAAGAATATCAATCATTTCAGATTTACCGATGAGATCTTTTGGTTTGTCGTAATTTTTTGGTGCGCAACTAAAAATACTCAAAAAAATCAGTGATAAAAAGATCAAGTTTTTCATAATTTGCCAAATATTTTTCTTAATCGTAACGAAATTACACCAAAAACGGCTTCTCCAATAATATCAGAACTAATTTTTGATTCGCCTAAAGTTCTGTCTGTAAATATAATTGGAACTTCTTTTAGTGTAAATTTTTTAATCCAAGTTTTGTACTTCATTTCAATCTGAAATCCATACCCTTTGAATTGTATTTTATCCAAATCCAGAGACTTCAACACGTTTGCTCTATAACCAACAAACCCTGCTGTAGCATCATGAACAGGTAATCGCGTGATGATGCTCACATATTTCGACGCAAAATAAGACAATAAAACTCTGTTCATTGGCCAATTCACAACATTTACACCATTAGAATAGCGTGAGCCAATAGCTAAATCGGCACCATCTGCTAAAGCTTGGTATAAGCGAGGTAAATCATTTGGATTATGCGAAAAATCGGCATCCATTTCGAAAATATATTCGTATTTATTTGCTAAAGCCCACTTAAATCCATGTACATAAGCGCGTCCTAAACCATCTTTTGTGGTACGAATTTCTAAATGCAAACGTCCATTAAACTCAGGAATCAAACGTTTTACAATATCATTCGTTCCGTCTGGGGAACTGTCGTCAACAATAAGCACATCAAATGCTCCGTCAACAGCCAAAGCTGCACGAATAATGGCTTCTATGTTTTCTTTTTCGTTATAGGTCGGGATAATAACTAATTTGTCCGACATAAATATTATTTTGTGGGCATAAAGATAGTTATAAGATTGTTAGTCTTTTGTATTTTTGAAAAAATTATGAAAACAAACGATTTAATCTCGATAGGAAAAAATACACTTGGCAATGATACTGTTCTTATTGCTTTGACGGTGTGTTTGTTATTGGTTTGTGCAGCAAAATACTTGTTTGCTAAAAATTTCAAAACGCTAGATAATAAAACCGAATACATGAGTTTTACAGATGATAATACGACCTTATTTAGTTTTATTGTCAATGGTGTGACGGTTTTACTGATAAGTTTGTTGTTGGTTTCGTATTTTGATATTACGTATAATCATATTCCAAATTTTAAGTTTTATTATCTTTCACGTGTCGGAATTACCTTTGGTGTAATCAGTTTGATTATGCTTTTTAGGTTGATGATTGAGGTGGTTTTCTATCGTGTTTTCTATGAATCTAGTTCTGTTTCATATTTTATGAAAAGTTCGAGTTTTGTCAATGCAAAAAATGTTTTACTCTTACTTATTATTTGTTTTTTGTTTTTTTACACACAAATTAACAAAGATTACTTGATGGTGATTGGCTTTATTTTGTTGTTTTTGAATAGAATATTCGAAATTTATCATATATACGCAAAACAAATAAGTGACAATAAATCAGTTTGGTATTATAATATTTTGTACCTTTGCACCCTAGAAATTTTACCTATAATGGTATTAGCAAAACTATTAATTGTAGGTAAAGTAATCTAAAATTACTATGAAAGTTAAATCAATATTAGTATCTCAACCTAAGCCTCAGGCAGAAAACTCGCCATACTACGAGATTGAAAAAAGAAATAAAATCAAAATTGATTTTAGACCATTTATCCAAGTTGTCGGAATAGACGCTAAAGAAGTAAGACAACAAAAAATTGACTTTAGCAAAGTGACTGCTGTAATTTTTACAAGTAGAAACGCTATTGATCATTTTTTCCGTTTAGCAGAAGAAATGCGCTTTACTGTTCCTGACTCTATGAAATATTTTTGCGAATCAGAAGCAATTGCATTCTATTTACAGAAATACATTGTTTACAGAAAACGTAAAATTTATATTGGAGAAAAAGTTTTTGCGGATATGGTGCCTTTATTTAAAAAGCACAAAGACGAAAACTTTTTATTACCAGCATCTGATGTTTTAAAACCAAATGTTCCTACTTTACTAGATAGTTTAGGATTAACTTGGCAAAAAGCAACTTTGTTTAGAACTGTTTCGAGTGATTTATCTGATTTGTCTGATGTAAAATACGATATTTTAGTATTTTTTACACCTTCAGGAATCAAATCATTATTCGAAAATTTCCCAGATTTCGTGCAAGAAAATACAAGAATTGCCGTTTTCGGAAAATCGACAGTAGATCAAGCAAAAGAGATGGGATTACGTGTAGACATTGAGGTGCCAACACCACAAACGCCTTCAATGACAATGGCGTTAGATAAATACGTGAAAGAAGCAAATAAATCAAAATAATATTCGCTTTACCCTTCTCTCTAATTAAAAAATATGTAAATTAAAGAGATGGAAAAAAGATGGGAAATAAAAGAACAGCCCAATACTGAAGTTGTTAAGGATTTAAGAGAATCGCTTAACATTTCTGAGGTGCTTGCTATTTTATTAGCCCAACGTGGAATTACGAATTTTGCGCAAGCCAAATCGTATTTTAATCCATCCTTAGACGAATTGCATGATCCTTTTTTGATGAAAGGAATGTCTGATGCGGTTTCACGTATCAAAAATGCAATTGATGACGAAGAAAATATCTTAATATTTGGAGACTACGATGTAGATGGAACGACAGCCGTAACTTTGTTTTACGAGTTTCTGACTTCTATCTACTCGAAAGTCTTTTTTTATATTCCAGACCGAAATAACGAAGGTTATGGAATCTCTCAACAAAGTATAGAATTCGCTGTACAAAACAATATTTCACTTGTAATTGCTTTAGATTGTGGAATAAAAGCGCACGAAGAAATAAAATATGCCCAATCAAAAGGCATCGATTATATTATTTGTGATCACCATTTACCAGATCGTTCTGTGCCAAAAGCGTACGCGGTTTTAGATCCGAAACAAAAAGGTTGTCGTTATCCTTACAAAGATTTGAGCGGTTGTGGTGTTGGGTTTAAATTGGTGCAAGCTTATACAGAGAAATTCAATCTTCCGAAAGAAAATCTTTTACCACTTTTAGACTTAGTTGCTGTAAGTATTGCGGCTGATATTGTTCCGATTACAGGAGAAAATCGTGTGCTGGCTTATGCCGGCTTGAAACGATTAAATTCAGAACCTCGTTTAGCTTTTCAGCAATTAATTCCGACTAATATTAAAAATAATGTCAATATTTCGAATGTTGTTTTTTCTATTGCGCCAAAAATTAATGCTGCAGGTCGTATAAAACACGGTTCGGAAGCGGTTCGTTTTATGTTGAGTACAGATGAAGAGGATTGCCGTAAATATTTGAATGATATAAATTCATTAAATAATGAACGCAAAACCTTGGATCTTGATATGACACATGATGCACTTTTTCAACTGGATCAAATTAATACCAAAGAAAAATATTCGACCATTGTTTACGATGCTTCTTGGAATAAAGGAGTAATCGGAATTGTTGCTTCTCGTTTGGTCGATTTGTATTATAAACCAACCATTGTTTGCACGAAGAATAATGAAGGCGAAATTGTATGTTCGGCTCGCTCTATTCAAGAGTTTGACATACATTCGGCAATCGAAAAAAACAAAGATTTGTTAACACAGTTTGGTGGACATATGGCTGCTGCTGGTTTGGCAATGAAAGAAGAAAACTTTGAAGAATTCAAGATTAGATTTGATCAAACAGTGAAAGAAATGTCGAATGGAAAACATTTTACGCCATCAATTTTGATCGATAAAGAGATTTCTTTTAAGGATATGACACGTTCTTTCTTGGAATCGGTGATGCGAATGGCGCCTTTTGGACCAGATAATATGAATCCTGTTTTTATTTCGAAGGATTTATTAGCAACGGATTTCCGATTAGTTGGTAAAGAACACGCGCGTTTGTACGTACATCAGCGAGATACACGTATTACGTTTCCTGCAATTGGTTTCAAATTAGGGAAATTTGGACCAAAATTAGAGAAAGGACAATCGTTTGATATGGTTTACACAATCGGAATGAATTATTGGCAAGGAAAAGGAACTTGGCAATTGAATATCAAAGATATTCGCTTCAACGATTAATGATGTCCTTCTATAACCAAAACCATTTCACCTTTTAAATTTCTTTTTTCAGCTATTTCGGCTAATTCAGTTAATGTTCCGCGTAAAGTTTCTTCAAATTTTTTCGAGATTTCGCGTGATAAACTTGCTTTGCGTTCAGCTCCAAAAGCTTCGGCTAAATCTTTTAATGTGCGTCCAATTTTATGTGGAGATTCGTAGAAAATCATCGTTTTCTTTTCTTCTACTAATGAATCTAATTTCGATTTTCGACCTTTTTTCACAGGTAAAAATCCAACAAAAGTAAATTCATTATTTGGTAATCCAGAAACAACTAATGCAGGAACAAAAGCGGTTGCACCTGGTAAACATTCGATTACGATATTATTTGCTACACATTCTTTTGCTAATAAATAACCTGGATCAGAAATACCTGGAGTTCCGGCATCAGTAATAATCGAAATGATTTGACCATCTTTTAGCTGACGAATAATATCTTCAGTTGCTTGATGCTCATTGTGCATATGGTAGCTACGCATTGGAGTAGAAATTTCGAAATGTTTCAGTAAAATACCACTATTTCGCGTGTCTTCTGCCAAAATCACATCCGATTCTTTTAGCACATCAACCGCTCTAAATGTCATATCTCCCAAATTTCCGATTGGCGTCGGAACCAAATATAATTTTCCACTCATGCGACAAAGTTACAAAGTAATTTCAAAAGAAAAAGCCAGCAAATTAGCTGGCTTCCTATATTATTTCAAAATATCTGCTAAATCTGCAATATCTTCAGCCGAAACTTTGTCCAAAATTTTGTCTAAATCTGTTCTAGGAATATCTAATTTCGAATCGATAACCAATACATTTCGTAAACCGTTAATTCCAAAAATCATTTTCTTAACTCGTCCGCCATCTTCTTGTAATGAAATGTTCAAACGGCTGTCTTTCGCTTTGAATTTTACTAAGTTCTCATATTTTTCACCACGCATAGATGACTGCAAATCATTCATGATTCTTTTTTGCTTTCCTTGTCCAGCATCTGAAACAACAAAAACTTTAGCCGATTTTAAATAATTAAATAAATCTGTTCCACCAGCTTTTCCAGCTAATTTCAACGCAAAAGAAGGTAAAGGAATTACAGTAGATTGATTATCATATTTTTTGTAGAATTCTTGCATGTTGCTTGTTGTACCGCAAGATTGCAATGTTAACAATACTGCTATAAAAGATAAACCGATTATTTTTTTCATTGTTGTTGTGCTTATAAATTAGAAAAAGCTATTACAACTCTCGTACCGAAAATTATTAATTTTTAGGATTGTTGAATTTTTAGGTAGGAAAAAATCATTTCTAAAATCGATGAATCATCTAAACCAATCATTTGTTCTAATTCGGTAATCGAAGCGTGTTCGATAAATTCGTCTGGATAACCGTTGATTGTAATATTTCCTTTGTAATGTATTGAATTCAGAAACTCTAAAATTCCACTTCCGAAACCACCTTTTTTTATTCCATCTTCAAAAGTTAGAATGGTAGAATATTTTAATGAAATAGCTTTTAAGCGAGATTCATCCAAAGGCTTGATAAATGGAAAATCAATCAAAGCGACTTTATCTTGAAGATGATTTTGGATGATAATTTCTTCGATTCGAGAACTAATCAATCCAGTTGAAAGAATTGCTAATTGACTTCCTTCAAAAATAATTTCAGATTGACCGATTTCTATTTTTTTGACTTTAGAATTGCTTGTTTGGATATTATTTTTTGGATAACGAATAGCAAATGGTTGAGTTGTAAACTGCGCTGTGTACAATAGATTTTTGAAATCTTTTTCGTTTCGAGGCGAAGACACAATCATATTCGGAATTTCGCGCAAATACGCAATATCAAAATAACCATGATGTGTCGCGCCATCTGTACCAACGAATCCTGCACGATCAATACAAAATACAACAGGTAGATTCTGTAACGCTACATCGTGAATGACTTGATCGTATGCACGTTGTAAAAATGTCGAATAAATCATACAATACGGAATGGTGTTTTGCGTCGCCAGACCAGCTGCAAACGTTACCGCATGTTGTTCTGCAATTCCGACATCAAAAACTCGTTTTGGGAAATCTTGATGACATTTCACCAAATTACTTCCTGTTAACATAGCAGGCGTTATCGCAACGATTTGTGAGTTATTTTCAAGTAATTGATGCATGGTTTCACCAAAAACATCTTGATACGATTTTTCTTTTTTCTTTGATTTTATTTCGCCCGTTTCTTTATCAAACAAACCTGGAGCATGCCATTTTACTTGATCGATTTCGGCTTTTTCGTAACCTTTTCCTTTTATTGTTTTGATGTGTAAAACTTTTGGACCTCTGATTGAATCAGCTTTATTGAAAGCATTCAGTAATTCATCAAAGTTGTGCCCATCAATTGTTCCGATGAAATTTAAACCAAAATTGGTAAAGATATTTTCGGATTGATTTTCTAATGATTTAAAATGTTTTTTCAATCCACCAACCGAAGGATCAATTCCGATATCATTATCATTCAAAATCACTAAAACATCCAAATCTGTTGATCCAAGATGATTTAATGCTTCTAAACTCATTCCAGAAGTAATCGATGCATCACCAATAATTGCAATGTGTTTTCTATTGATTTGATTGATTTTATCTGCTGTTGCCATCCCAACAATTGCTGAAATAGATGTAGAAGAATGTCCCGTTCCAAATGTATCAAACTCACTTTCTATACGCGTTGGAAAACCAGAAATACCATCTTTTTGACGAAGAGAATCGAAAATTTGTTGACGACCAGTCAAAATTTTATGTGGATAACATTGATGACCTACATCCCAAATCAACAAATCTTTAGGTGTATTGTAGTGATAATGTAAAGCAATCGTTAATTCAATCACACCCAAACTAGCACCTAAATGTCCTGGTTTTACACTCAAAGTATCCAAAATAAATTCGCGCATCTCGTGAGCTAAAGCAGTTAATTGAGACGCTTCAAAAGTCCTAAGTTCCTTAGGATGATTGATTTTTGAAAGTAGATTATCCATTATTCTTTTACAAAATTACATTTTTCTGAGGAAAATTCCGTACCTTTGCATGTTACAAAATTTAATGTAACATGTTCCAAATAGGAAAAACCCTTGTATCTGAAGAACTACTAAATGAAGATTTTGTTTGTAATCTGAACAAATGTAAAGGGATTTGTTGTGTAGAAGGTGACGCAGGAGCGCCTTTGAATGATGACGAACTAATTGTATTAGACGATATTTATGAAGATGTAAAACCTTATTTGCGTCCAGAAGGAATTGCGGTGATTGAGCAAGAAGGTAAGTACACAATGGATACTGACGGCGATTGGGTAACTCCATTAGTCAATAATCGTGAATGTGCCTATTTAGTTTTCGAAGAAAATGGTTTTTCAAAATGCGGTATTGAAAAAGCATACGAAGACGGAAAGGTCGACTATAAAAAACCAATTTCTTGTCATTTGTATCCAGTTCGTGTTAAGGAATATTCAAATTTCACTTCTGTTAACTATGATGTATGGGATATCTGCTCGGATGCTTGTACCTTAGGAAAAGAATTGAAAGTGAATGTTGCAACATTTGCAAAAGATTCGTTAGTCCGAAAATTTGGACAAGAATGGTACGATGAATTAATGGCCATTCAACAAGAATTAAACAACCAAAAAAAGTAAAAAAAATTATTATGACAATAACAAGAGCAAGAAGATCTACTGACGCTATTGAAAGATTATATATCTCTATGCGTCATTTATTTCATAGAGGAGTGTACCGTCCATCTGGTGCACCTGGAAAAATATTAAGAAATTTATTATTCGAAATTAATCCAGAAATCTACGGATCAATGACAGATCCAAACAAAGTAGAATTAAGCGGATTAATGTACGTTTTAGATCGTTTACCAGAAGGAATCGTAGAAACACCTTATGTGTCTTTTACATCTGACGAAGGCTATGATCGTTCTATTTTCACGCCAATTATTCCTGCAAAACGTCGTCGTTTTTGCTATAGAATTGATGATGATCAAATGAATATCGAAATTTCTCGCGGTCGTTCTGATATCTATGATGTGTTAACGCACTTAACGTTTTTATACAATGAGGCGGATAAAATAAGAAATAGAGCATTCAGTAACGAAACACTTTCTAAAAGTAGAGCCTGGGAATTTATTGAAAATGTTGTATTCAATGAAGTTGAAATTTCTCGAAAAGAACGTGAAGTTGCTTTGATGCATTTATCGACTATTTTAGGAAGAACGTTTGAAGAAACACAAGAAATTCATCATTATTTCAGTAAAGCAGACGATAAAGATTATTTTTTCCGTGTAGTTTATTGGATGGGTTACACAAGTCAACAAGATCGTATCGGAACTAAGAAACGTGAAATTACATTTACATCAACTTTACGTGAATCGATTGGTCACCACATGATTGGAGAAAAATGGGCAAATGAAATCAAACGTGTATTATTCGAAAATAATCTTCAAGACAAAAACATTCATATCATTTCTGCTAATATGCACAGTGTTTCGAACATGTTGTATGCATATGATGGATTGAAAAGAAAATACAAAAATGATGGAGTAGAAATTTACGAAGATTTGAGTGCAGCAAACAACAAAATGTTGCGCGATTCGTTAAATGAATACACTCAACAAAATGGTTTAGTTTATATCAAAGATCAATCAGGAACAAATATCGATGTTCAAATTATTGATTTATCTAAAGTAAACATTGCCAATTCTGCGTTTTCTTACGCAAAAGATAAGAACAATGAGGTTATTATTGTGATGGATTATGCTTTTGGTGAGCAAGCATTTGAGGCGATGGATGAGTTGTTGAAACCATACAAAGTAGGAGATGTAAAATTCAAAATGAATGTAAAATCTGTTGCGATTATGGGTAAAGCTGGTATTCTTGAAGGAATAAAAGGTGATATAATGATTGCTACAGCGCATGTTTTCGAAGGAACAACAGATAATTATGTTTTTGATAACGAATTAACCGCTGCAGATTTCGAAGGACAAGGTTTAGGTGTTTACGAAGGACCAATGATTTCGGTTTTAGGAACATCATTACAAAATAAAGACGTTTTAGAGTATTTCAAGAATTCGTCTTTCCAAGCGATTGGATTAGAAATGGAAGGTGCGCATTACCAAAAAGCGATTCAGGTTGCGTCAAAAATTAGACATCACATCGATAAAGATGTTAAAGTAATGTATGCTTATTACGCTTCTGATAATCCGTTAGAAACAGGAAGTACATTGGCTTCTGGAGGTTTAGGATTAACAGGTGTAAAACCAACATATCTAATCACACAAAAGATATTAGAAAAAATTATTAAATAAATTCAATGAAGAATTTTTCCATTTTAGGCTACGGTCATATTGGACGTGTACATCAACAAGCGATAGAAGAAACGGAAAATGCGCAATTAATTTCGGTGATTGATTTCAATTTACCAGAAGATTTACCTTTCAAAGGTTATTCAACACTTGAAAGTTTTCTGAACGAAGATCAAGAAACTGATGTTGTTGTGATTGCTACGCCAAATGGTTTGCACCGCGAACATGCGATTCGTTGTTTAAAAGCGGGAAAAAATGTTTTGATTGAAAAACCAATTGCATTAACTGTAGAAGATATTACTGAAATACTGAAAGTTGCTGACGAAAAGAAACTTAGAGTTTTTACGTCGATGCAGCTTCGTTTTTCTCCAGTTGTGCAATATGTAAAGAATTTGATAGATAATAATTCATTAGGGAAAATTTTCATGGTGAATATTAATTGCTATTGGAATCGTAACAAGAATTATTACAAGTTGCGCGAATGGCACGGAAACCAAGAAATGGACGGAGGTGTTTTGTTTACTCAATTTTCACATTTTGTTGATATCATGAATTTTTGGTTTGATGAGGTAATTTGTACAAATTCAAAAAGTTTCAATTTTACGCATCAAGAAGTGACAGAATTTGATGATTCGGGTTGTGTTGATTTTACTGCCGATGGAGCAATCGGACATATGATTTATACAACGTCAGTTTTCAATAAAAATTTCGAAAGTAATATCACGCTTATTGCTGAAAAAGGAACAATAAAGATTGGAGATCAATATCTTAATCAAATGATTTATTCTGATTTAAAAAATGTGTGTTGTTCAAACAAAATTTCTACTGAACAAAAGAATTTTCATCCTAACGCCATTGCCGAAATTTCTGACGCGTTAATCCGTCATAATGAATCTTTGTTAGATGGAAAATATGCTGTAAATTTAGTCAAGTTTATTTCGGATGCGAATCATTTGGCAACAGAAAATAAGCAAGAACTTAAAATAGAAAACTATGAAATTTCACACTCGTAAATGGGTAAAACCAGAAGATCTTAACCCAAACAAAACACTTTTTGGAGGAAAGCTTTTGGCTTGGATTGATGAAGAAGCGGCGTTGTATAGCATTGTGCAATTAGAAAATTCGCATGTTGTGACCAAATATATGTCGGAAATCAACTTTATGGCTTCGGCTCGTGAAGGTGATATTGTAGAAATTGGAATTGAAGTGGTGAAATTTGGAACAACTTCATTGGTTTTACAATGCGAAGTACGTAACAAAATGACGCATGAAACCATTATTACAGTCGATCGAATTACGATGGTAAATTTAGATGCAGAAGGAAAACCAAAACCACACGGGAAAACACAAATAGAATATGTGGTGGATCGTTTAGCTGGAAAAGGTTAAAAAATTATATCAATAAAAAAGTCGAAACATTGTTTCGACTTTTTTATTTTATTCTGTAATAAACAACGATTTTAATTCGTGTGCATCAGCAGGATTCATTCTGCCAGCCAAAATCAAACTTAATTGTTTACGACGCAAAGCAGCTTCATAACGCTCGATTTCTTGTTCAGATTCTGGAATTAATTCAGGAACTTGAACAGGTTTATTGTCATTATCAACGGCTACAAATGTGTAAATACCGCTATTTGTTTGGTTATAAACACAATTTTCATAATCGTAAACGTAAACATCAACATAAACTTCCATCGAAGAATTAAATGCGCGAGTTACCTTAGATTCTAACTTCACCGTACTTCCCATCGGAATCGGAATGTTAAACGCAACGTGATTGACACTTGCTGTTACAACCAAAAAACTTCCACCATGCATTTTCGCAGAAATAGAAGAAATTCTGTCCATAGAAGCCAATAATTCGCCTCCGAACATGTTTCCTAAATTGTTGGTTTCATTCGGTAAAACCAAGTTTGTCATTACTGCTAACGACTCTTTTGCTGTTTTTGCTTTCGCCATAAACTTTTGTTTGTTGGATGCAAATTTCAACAAAATATTCGAGTTTTGAAACAGTTATTATCGTTGTGTTAAGTGTTTGTAATTGAGTTTTTTATTAAATCAATAAAATTTTATAGTTAAAAAATGTTAATATAGATTATTGTATTATTTCAAGTCTTACATTTGAACAGAATTATGAAAATGTTTATCACATACTTGCTATCTGCTTTGTTTCTGCTATTTTTTGCGGAAACTAAAGTGTTTGCGGGTACTCAACATTTTCAAGGAAATTTAACTTCACAGACGGTTGTTAATGATAATACACATATTTATCACGCAAGTAAAATTGTTGAGACGAAATTTTCTAAAACTTCAAATTCAAATCAATTTCAAGAATTTAATCCAAGTATCGAAACGATTGATGATGATTTTCAGACATCAAACAAAATCGATTTAGAAACTTGTATCAAACTATTAAGTGTTGTTCTGGTTTTAAACTTTATAATTCAAGGTTTAAGAAAGAAACACATCTTCTACAATAAAACCATCAAATTTTCGAGTTGTAAGTACATTTTGTTACGTACAATCAGAATTTGATTGATTTCTTAAATTTTTAAAATACACCAAAAATTAGTGTTCAGTTCATGAATAGCTGAATGTTAACCAATTTTTGTATGTAATATTTTTTGGTAAAACTACTTCTGCCAAGAAATCCATTTCATCAAATTTTACATTTAATAGTTAGAAGAATTATGAAAAGAGTCGCATTATTTGTAGCTCTAAGTACTGTATTGTTGACAACAAGTTGTTCATCAAAAAAACAGGAAAAAGAAGAAGTGAAAGATTATCCAATCACAACGCCAATTAAAATGGATACGATTGTAGATAAGGATTATGTAGCCCAAATTCAATCGGTACGAAACATCGAAATTCGTGCGCAAGAAAAAGGTTATTTGCAAAAAGTTTTTGTGGATGAAGGTCAACATGTACAAGCTGGTCAATTGTTGTTTCGCATTATGCCTTCGATGTATCAAGCCGAATATTTAAAATCGAAAGCTGAGGTAAAAGAGGCACAAATTGAATTACAAAATTCAGCAACTTTGGCTGATAATAATGTCGTTTCTAAGAACGAAAAAGCCATTGCGCAAGCACGATTAGAAAAATCGAAAGCAGAAATGCAATTGGCTCAATTACATTTATCATTTACAGATATTCGTGCACCATTTTCTGGTGTTATTGATAGAATTCCTATGAAATTGGGAAGCTTGATTGACGAAGGAATGTTATTAACAAATTTATCTGATAACTCATCAATGTTTGCTTATTTCAACGTTTCTGAACCTGAATATTTAGATTATCAAACAAATATTCAAGATAGAGCGAATAAACAAGTTTCGTTGATTATGGCGAATAATAAACCTTTACCAGAAAAAGGTTTGGTAGAAACGATAGAAGGAGAATTTAACAACGAAACAGGAAATATTGCGTTTCGTGCACGTTTTGCAAATCCAAATCATCTGTTAAGAAATGGTGAAACAGGGAAAGTAAAAATGACAGTTCCGTTACATGATGCTTTATTAATTCCACAAAAAGCAACCTACGAAATTCAAGATAAAACCTATGTTTTTGTAGTAGATAAAAATGGTGTTGTCAAATCGAGAAATATCACGATTGGTCTAGAAATGCCTGATGTTTATGTGGTAGAAAGCGGACTTTCGGAGAAAGATAATATTTTGTTAGAGGGTGTTCAGAAAGTGAAAGATGATGATAAAATCAAAACGAAATTTATTGCACCAAGAAAAGTTCTTTCATCGTTGAAATTAAAATCAAACTAATCTAAAAAATTCAAAGTTATGTTTGATAAATTTATTCGAAGACCCGTTCTATCGATTGTCATTTCGTTGATTATAGTTTTCTTAGGAATTCTATCATTAGTCAAATTACCCGTAACGCAGTTCCCTTCAATTTCGCCACCAAAGGTGAATATTACAGCGGAATATCCGGGTGCAAATAATGAATTATTAATCAAATCGGTGGTAATTCCATTAGAACGTGCGCTAAATGGTGTTCCAGGAATGAAATATATTACATCTGATGCCGGAAATGACGGTGAAGCGTCTATTCAAGTGATATTTGATTTAGGAACTGATCCCAATATTGCAGCTGTAAATGTGCAAAACCGTGTTTCTTCGGTTGTCAATAAACTTCCGCCTTTAGTAGTTCGCGAAGGAGTGAAAATTACACGCGAAGAATCAAACATGTTGATGTACATTAACTTGTACAGTAACGATCCAAAAGCTGACCAACAATTTTTATATAATTATGCAGATATCAATATTTTATCTGAGTTGAAACGTATTAATGGAGTTGGAGATGCAGATATTTTAGGAAACCGAGAATATGCAATGCGTGTTTGGTTAAAACCAGATAGAATGCAAGCCTATAATATTTCTGCGGATGATGTGATGAAAGCGTTGGATGAACAAAGTATTGAAGCTTCGCCAGGGAAAACAGGGGAAAGTTCTGGAAAACGTTCAGAAGCTTTTGAATATGTATTAAAATATTCAGGTCGATATAACACAAAAGAACAATATGGAAACATCATTTTAAGAGCAAATCCTGATGGAGAAATCTTACGTTTAAAAGATGTTGCTGATATAGAATTCGGAAGTTCGATGTATGATATTTACTCAACATTGAACGGAAAACCTTCTGCCGCAATTGTGATAAAACAATCGTACGGAAGTAATGCGAGTGAAGTGATTAAAAATATCAAAGCATTAATGGCTGATCTTAAAGAGAATAATTTACCAAAAGGAATGGATTACGAGATTTCATATGACGTTTCGAAATTCTTAGATGCTTCAATGGAAAAAGTGGTACATACACTTTTTGAAGCTTTCGTTTTAGTTGGGATTGTTGTGTTTTTATTCTTAGGTGACTGGCGTTCTACATTGATTCCTGCGTTGGCGGTTCCTGTTTCTTTGGTCGGAACTTTTGCGTTAATGAGTTTCTTTGGAATTACATTAAACTTGATTTCATTATTTGCCTTAGTTATGGCGATTGGAGTTGTCGTCGATGATGCGATTGTGGTGATAGAGGCTGTCCACGCCAAGATGGAAGAGAAAAATCTCTCGCCTTTACGAGCGACGGAAGAAGAGATGCGCGAAATTAGTGGAGCAATTATAGCAATCACATTTGTAATGGCAGCTGTTTTTATTCCAGTTGCGTTTATGTCTGGTCCAGTTGGAATTTTTTATCGTCAATTTTCGATTACGATGGCAACATCAATTATTTTATCAGGAATTGTTGCCTTAACGCTTACACCAGCTTTGTGTGCAATGATTTTGAAAAATAATCATAATCAACCAAGAAAGAAAACGATGCTAAATAAATTTTTGTTGAAGTTTAATAATTTGTTCAACAAAGGTTCTTTTAAATACGAAAAAGTTTTAACCAAAACAGTTAACAAACGAACTGTTACATTCGGAATTTTACTTGCATTTTGCGCTGGAGTTTTCTTTTTGAATAATAGTTTGCCTTCTGGATTTATTCCAAACGAAGACCAAGGAATGTTTTATGCAATTATTCAAACACCTCCAGGTTCTACGTTAGAAAGAACGAATGAAGTTTCTCAAAAATTACAAAAAATAGCGGAAGGAATTGATGGCGTTTCATCAGTTTCATCTTTGGCTGGTTATGAGATTTTGACAGAAGGTACAGGAGCAAACTCTGGAACTTGTTTAATTAACTTGAAAAGTTGGGACGAACGTTCTAAGTCTGCGGAAGAAATCATCAAAGAATTAGAAGAAAAAGCTGGAAATATTAATGGTGCGAATATCGAATATTTTCAACCACCATCTGTTCCTGGATATGGAGCTGCAGGAGGTTTCGAGTTGAGATTATTGGATAAAGCGGGTAGTGGAGATTATCATAAAATGGAAGAAGTGAGCCGTGATTTTGTAAAAGAATTAACTCGTCGTCCAGAATTGAGCTCTGTATTCACATTTTATAGTGCTTCCTTTCCTCAATATGTCTTGAAAATTGATAATGATATTGCCGAACAAAAAGGAGTTTCGATCGAAAATGCGATGGATAATTTATCAACATTAGTTGGTTCTAATTACGAAACAAGTTTCATCAAATTTGACCGACCTTATAAAGTGATGGTACAAGCTTCGCCAGAATATCGTGCGCTACCGGAAGATTTATTGAAATTGTATGTGAAAAATGATCAAGGTGAAATGGTTCCATATTCAGCTTTCATGAAAATTGAAAAAGTATATGGTTTATCAGAAATTACGCGTCACAATATGTATAATGCAGCAGAAATTAGTGGTACGCCAGCTTCTGGTTATAGTAGTGGACAAGCGATTGCAGCGATTAATGAAGTAGCTAAGAATACTTTGCCTCGTGGTTTTGGAATTGATTGGGCAGGAATATCGAAAGATGAGGTTTCTCGTGGAAATGAAGCGGTCATAATTTTTGTCATCTGTTTAATTTTCGTTTACATGATTTTAGCAGCACAATACGAAAGTTTTATTTTGCCTTTACCAGTTATTATTTCATTACCAACAGGGATTTTCGGAGCATTTTTCTTCTTGAAATTATTAGGATTAGAGAATAACATTTATGCACAAGTTGCAATGGTGATGTTGATTGGACTTCTCGGTAAAAATGCGGTGTTGATTATTGAGTTTGCAGTACAAAAACATAACGAAGGTTTATCAATTGTAAAATCAGCGATTGAAGGTGCGGGTGTTCGTTTCCGTCCAATTTTGATGACATCATTTGCGTTTATTGCAGGTCTTATTCCGTTGGTTATTGCTTCTGGTCCGGGAGCAGTAGGAAATAGAACAATTGGTACTGCTGCTGCAGGCGGAATGTTGTTCGGAACTATTTTCGGGTTGTTTATTGTGCCTGGTTTGTATGTTGCGTTTGGCGCTTTGGCGGATAAAATGCAATTGGTGAAATACGAAGATGAAAATCCTTTAACAGAAGAAATCACGGAAGATGAATAAAAATAATTTAAAAAATATAATTGCAATAAGTCTTTTTGGAACAATGATTTGGAGCTGTAAAGCTCCTGCGGTAAGCAAAGAGATTGAAAATCATCAAGCACCAAAAATTCCAGAAGCTTATCAGAATGTTCAAAATGATAATACACCAAGTTCTGGGTTAACGCCTTGGAAACAATTTTTTACTGATCCAAATTTGGTCGTTTTGATTGAAGAAGCGTTAAAAAATAACCAAGAATTGATGATTACACTTCAAGAAATTGAGATTTCTAAAAATGAAGTGTTGTACAAAAACGGAAAATTATCTCCTACGGTAGCTGCAACTGCTGGAGTTGGTGTGGAGAAAGTTGGTCGTTACACAAGTCAAGGTGCTGGTGATGCCTCGACTGAGATAAAACCTGGGAAAGAAATGCCTGATCCTTTGATGGATTATGCGATTGGGTTGAGTGCTGATTGGGAAGTTGATATTTGGAAAAAATTACGTAATTCGAAAGACGCTTCGATTGCGCGATATTTATCAACGGTGGAAGGAAAGAATTTTGTTTTGACAAATTTGATTTCTGAAATCGCTTCGTCTTATTATGAATTATTGTCTTTGGACGGCCAATTAGATTTAATTCATCGAAATATTGAGTTGCAAAAAGAATCACTGCGTGTGGTGAAAATTCAGAAAGAAGCAGCGCGTGAAACTGAATTAGCGGTGAAAAAATTTGAAGCAGAATTATTAAAATCTGAAAGCGAAGAGTTTAATATTAAACAAGATATTACAGAAACTGAGAATAGAATTAATGCTTTATTGGGAAGATATCCGCAAACGATAAAACGTGATGGTTCTTCATTTATGGATTTGATTCCGCAAACAATGCATGCAGGAATTCCGTCTGAATTATTATCGAATCGTCCTGATATCAAGCAAGCAGAACTAGAATTGAAAGCTTCTGCATTGGATGTAAAAGTGGCTCGTGCAGAGTTTTATCCGTCACTTAATATTTCTGCGGCTTTAGGATTAAATGCGTTCAAACCTTCTTATTTGGTAAAAATGCCAGAGTCAATTCTATACTCATTGGCAGGAGAATTAGCTGCGCCTTTAATTAATAAAAGTGCGATAAAAGCGGAGTTTAATACAGCAAATGCTCATCAAATACAAGCGTTGTACGAATATGATAAAACAATTTTAAATGCTTATTTAGAAGTGTCAAATCAAATGTCGAAGATTAATAATTTAGAACAAAGTTATTCTTACAAAGACAAACAAGCGAAAGCACTTGTAGAATCTATTGATATTGCGAATCAATTGTTCAAAAATAATCGTGCAGATTATTTGGAAGTGTTAACAACTCAACGTGATTTATTGGATGCAAAAATGGAATTAATCGAAACAAAAGAAAAACAATTAAGTACAGTTGTCGCTATTTACAAAAGTTTAGGCGGAGGCTGGAAGTAGTTTTCATATTCATTCTAACAAAGAAATAAGCTGCCTTTTGGGCAGCTTATTTCGATTTATATTGTATTGAAATGATAAATTAATTTTCAGTTCTAACCCAAGTTCCAGGAGACTTTTTATTCACATCATTCATATATTTTTGTGCTTCTTCTATGTTATTAAAACTGTTATATGTAACATAATAATAGCGACCTTTTACATAAGAAATTCCAGCATCTTTGTAACCTTGTTTTTTCAATTCTCCAACCAAACGATCAGCATCTTCTTGACGTTTTAGCGAAGCCGCAATTACTTGATATTTTTTATTGCTAGATTTTGCAGTTGTTTTAGTTGTAATTTCTTTTTTGTCCTCAACTTTCTTTTCAGCTGTTTTAGGAGCTTCAACTTTCGTTAATTTTTTTGTTTCTGTTTTTACAACTTCTTTTGTCGAAGGTTTTTCCTTTACAATTGCCGTAATCTCCTTTTCAGTCTCATTCACTTTTGTTTCCTTTACAACTGTAATTTCAACTTTTTTAGGCGTTTCAATTGTATCTGTTTTCGTTACGGTTTCAGCAATTTGATATTCAACCAAAGAAGGTTCAGCAATCGTTTGTGGCATATTATACACATCGTATTGCACTGTAGGCTTTTCAGTTTTTGTTGCGTCATCTTTACCAATCATTGGTAAAACCAAACCGCTCCATTGCTCCGTTACGAATTCTTGCACGGGTTGCGGCGTATTAAAATATAGGAAGCCACCAACAATAATGGGAATTAATGAGGCTGCGGCTAAAAATTTTGACATGTGTTTGTTAGAGGTTTTAGTTTTAGACGAATCTAAAATGTAATTGGCTTGTAAATTTGAAAGACCGTAAGCGGCGATGAAATAATTTTGAGCATTTTCTGGTTTGAAGTCAATTTTTCCAGCGTCATTAAATTGTAATGATCCGATATTTTGTAAGGTTAAAACTTTTCCATTTTTCAAATGTTCTTGCCAAAAATAAACTTGTTCATTCAAAAATGTTTGCGCATTTTCAAAAGACATTGGCTCATCTTCTACAATTTTATTCACCAAAACACCATCACTTTTTGTTAAAGTTGTATTGAAAGAAAGCTCTTTTCTTGGCGGAATAAATGTGTTTGTTTGCTCGTCAAACGCCACATTAGCAGTGTTTGAGATAAACGCACCAAAGTTTGGAACGATTACACAATCGTGCTGAAATAATAATTGACTAATATGCTCTTCTAACCTCATACTACGAAATTAACATTTTTTTTAGATTTAGCAAAAAAATAAATACTTAAAATTATTCTTAGTTGGTTTAATATTAATAATTTAACAAAATGCAAACCGATTTACCATATATTTTAGCACTTTCTTTTCAGAAAGGAATTGGCGATATCACAGCTCGAAAAATTATTCAATTTTTTGGTTCGGCAGAGGCTGCTTGGAATTGTAAACCAAAAGATTTGATGCAAATTTCGGGAATTGGACAACAAATAAGCAAAGATTTTGGAAATAAAAAATGGTTAGATTTAGCTTTTAACGAAATAGAATATTGTAAAAATAATCAAATCAATATTTTAACTTTTTATGATGAAGCTTATCCACAATTGTTAAAAGAATGTATTGATGCACCTTTGGTGATTTTTTGCAAAGGAAATTTAGAATTTAATCAATTCAATAATAAAAAGATTTCGATTGTTGGCACTCGAAAAATGACTAATTATGGACGAAATTTTATTACTGAATTAATCGAAGGTTTAGCAGATTTTGATGTGACGATTGTAAGTGGATTAGCGTATGGTTGCGATATAGAAGCGCATACAAATGCGCTCAAAAATAATGTTGCAACGTGGTCGGTAATGGGAACAAATTTTGAACGAATTTATCCTGCTGCTCATAAAAAAGTTGCTGTTGAGATGTTACAAAAAGGTGGTTGGATTACAGAACAACCTAGTTTTAAAGCGGTCGTTCCCGAAGCTTTTTTGCAACGAAATCGGATTATTGCAGGCTTATCAGATATTACAATTGTGGTAGAATCTGCTTTTAAAGGTGGAAGTTTGGTGACTGCAAAATTTGCAAATGAATATAATCGTGAAGTGTTTGCTTTGCCAGGAAAATCAACCGATGCGTTGAGTATTGGGTGCAATTATTTGATAAAATCTCATCAGGCTTATTTGGTCGAAAATTCGAAAGATATTATTGATTATTTTAACTTCAATTCGAAGAAGAAACCAAAGCAAATAGATTTGTTTATTGAGTTTTCTGATGATGAAAATTTAATTGTAAATTATCTCAAAACGAATGGAAAACAACATATTGATAAAATGTCTTTTGACCTAAATTTGAAATCCTACGAATTGATGCCAACCTTATTAGATTTGGAATTAAAGCAAATAATTTCGACACTTCCAGGCAAATTTTATGATTTATTGTAACAAGCAATACAATTTTTAGCAAGTTATTTTGTTATAAATTACAGTATTTTTGTGCATTATGAAGACAAAATTGTTCATTTTCATCACCATGATTTTCACAAGTTTAAACGCTCAAAATGATAAAGTGCGTTGGACTGATCTTTTTTCTTACAATAATGTGAAATTGTTGGAAGAAGTAAATGGTGTGATTTATTGTGGAACTGAAAACGGAATTTTCTTGTTCAATCCTCAAAATCCAACAAGTGATTGGATTAAGCTAAATAAAACCAATTTCTTGAACAATGTTGGGGTTTCTGCAATGGCTTATGACAAAGATTCTGATTCGTTTTTAGTTGGTTATGAAAATGGAGGTTTAGATTTATTGAAATCTGGAGAATCGACAATGGTTTTGGATATCAAATGGAATGGTTTTTCGGGAGATAAAAAAGTCAATCATATTTTTATAAATGATGGAATTGCGTTTATTTCTGGAGCTTTTGGAATTGTTTCTTTCGACTTAAAAGAGGAAGAATTTAAAGAAACAACACGTACAAATACAGCTGTTGTAAATGATGCAACAATTAACGGAACAACTCTTTATATTGCAACAGATAAAGGAATCTATTCGAGCGAATTATCGGATAAGAATTTGAATAATCCAGATTTTACAAATAGAAAAATTTGGAAAGAAGAAATTGTTGGTCAAAATGTTACAAATATAGAATTATTTGAAAATGAGATTTATTATTCGGTAAACAATGAATTAAAATTATTAAGAGGAACTTCTACTCCTTTTAATTTGATTAAAGAGTTAAAATCGTCGAATGGTAAATTAATTATTACTCAGAATAATCAAATTTCTGTTTTCAAAGGAGATAATTACCCTTTAATTGATGAAGATGGAAATGAAATAAATTTCAATTCAGGAATTTTTATTAACAATATTTATTTTGGAGGTTCAGTAAATCATGGAATTATTAATTTATCTAATCATAAAGAATTTTATCCCGATGGACCTTTCAATAATAAAGCTTGGTCTGTAACAACAAAAAATGGAAAAGTCTGGATTGCTCCAGGAGGAACTCTAGGTTATGGAAATGTTTTAGATAATAGTGATGGTTTCTATTATTATAATGTAAAACAATGGAACAATTTTCGTTCAAAAGATATTTTTGATATTCGAGATGTTTTAAGAATCGCTCCTCATCCAGATAAAAATAATAATACATTTATAGTTTCATCATTCAATAAGTATGGACGCGATGTAAATGGGCGAACAGATTTATTAGAATTTGATCCAACTAAATTCGAGTTTGTAAATAATTATAAACCTGATCGAATTATTAGTAATCAGTTCCCTAGTTCTAGAATTTCTGGATTAGCCTATGATAAATTAGGAAACTTACATATTGGTGCTTCATTTCCAGATGGAAAATCTCCTGATTATAATTCGGTTTATTACTTAGAACGTAATGCTAATGGGACGTGGAATAATATTTCTGTTGATAAAGCCTCTGCAATAGTGGCTCTAACTCCTGATTTTTCTGATATTTATACCTATTATCCAAGTGGTAGAGAAGGAGGAGGGGTTGCTGTATTAGATAAAAATTATCAAATAGTAACAACTTTAACAACTTCAAACAAGTTGCCTATTAATAACGTTTTGACAGTTGCAAATGATAGATCAAACAACTTGTGGATAGGAACTCAACAAGGTTTAGTGGTTTTGTACGGAGCTGATAATGCTGTAAGTTCTAATAATATAATTGCCGAGCCTGTTGTCATTATTCAAGATGGAATTCCGGAAGCGTTGTTAACCGATGTTGGAATTTATGCTATAAAAGTAGATAACGCAAATAATAAATGGATTGCAACAAATGGAGCAGGAGTTTATTATGTTTCGGATAGTGGAGAATCGACGAAATTGCATTTTACGTCTAAAAATTCACCTTTACCTTCGGATGTTGTGTACGATGTTTCGATTGATGAATCGACAGGAAAAGTATATTTTGCAACGGAAAAAGGTGTGGTTTCGTATAACGGAGATGTATCGACAGAAGCGAATAATTTTAACAATGCAATTGCTTATCCTAATCCTTATCGTCCAGAATATAAGGGGAATGTCACGATAAAAAATCTTCCAAATCGTGCGTTGGTTAAGATTACAGATATTGTTGGAAATTTACTTTTTGAGAAAAAAGCAGAAGGAGGAATTGTAGAATGGAACACAAATAATGCAAAAGGAAAGCCAGTAGCTTCTGGAATTTACTTAGTTTTGATGACAAATGCTGATGGTACAGAAACCAAAACATTAAAAATTGCAGTTGTCCGTTAATGAAAATTTTAGAAACCAAAGCCATTGTACTTTCGAGCTTAAAATATGGTGACACGAGTTTAATTATTCGTTGTTATACACAAGATTTTGGCTTAAAATCATTTATAGCAAAAGGAGTTTTCTCCAAAAAAAAGCGAAATACTTCGTTGTATTTTCCGCTAGCAGAAATAGATTTGAGCTTTCAACCGAAATCAAATGAGCAACAATTGGTTTTCTTAAAATCAGTGCAAACGTCGTATTATTACGAATCGTTGCATTTTCATCCCATCAAATCGGCTATTGTTTTTTTCTTAGCTGAAATCCTAAACTTAGTTCTAAAAGAAGAATCAGATAATCCAGAATTATATTTTTACATTGAACATTCGTTAAAAGAATTTGATCAAAAAAAAGATGATTTTGCAGATTTTCATTTGATTTTTTTAATTCAATTATCACATTTTCTTGGTTTTTATCCCAACTTAGAAATTGATGGAAATCTATTCGATTTAGAAAATGGATTTTTCACAAATTCGAATTCATCTATCAATATGTTGAAAGCAGATGAAACTGTTTTGTTCAAAAAATTGTTAGAATTACACTTTTCCGAAGATTCAAAAAATACATTCAACCAATCGCAACGTTCTCTTTTACTCGAAATTCTAGTGAAGTACTATCAAATTCACACCAATAATTTTAAGAAGCCAAAATCATTACAAGTTTTATACGAATTGTTTAGTTAATCTCCCGAAATAAATTCTAACAAATCTTTAAAACAAAGAATAAATAAAACTCCATATATTTGCTATAGTTAAAAGCATTTACAATGAAATTCAATACAAAAGCGATACACGGAGGTCAACAACACGACCCTTCAACAGGAGCCGTAATGACTCCAATTTACCAAACATCAACATTCGCACAAAGATCACCAGGAGATTACAAAGGATACGAATATTCTCGTGGCGCAAATCCAACAAGAACTGCTTTAGAAAACGCATTAGCATCTATCGAAGGTGGAGTTGCAGGTTTTGCATTTGGTTCTGGTTTAGCAGCAATTGACGGTGTGTTAAAATTATTCAAACCAGGTGATGAAATCATCGCGATGGACGATTTATACGGAGGTTCTTACCGTTTATTTACACGTGTTTATGAAAAATTTGGATTGAAATTCCATTTCGTAGATATGACAAATGTTGAGGCTGTTATCGCTTTAATCAATGAAAACACAAAAATGGTTTGGGTTGAAACGCCTACAAATCCATTGATGAAAGTGGTTGATATCAAAGCTGTAAATGATGCTGCAAAAGCAAAAAAAGCAGATATTTTAGTTGCTGTAGATAATACATTTGCGTCGCCATATTTACAACGTCCAATTGAGTTGGGAGCAGATATCGTGATGCATTCGGCAACGAAATATTTAGGAGGTCACTCAGATTTAGTTGCGGGAGCAATTGTGGTTAATTCGGAACAATTGGCAACAGATGTTCACTTCAATTTATTTGCAACAGGAGGAATTTTAGGACCACAAGATTCTTACTTAGTTTTACGTGGAATCAAAACTTTGGCTGTTCGTATGGATCGTCACTGTTCAAACGGAATGAAAATCGCTCAGTTTTTAGAGGCTCATCCAAAAGTTGCGCACACGTATTATCCAGGTTTGGAAAATCATCCGCAACACGAAATTGCGAAAAAGCAAATGAAAGATTTCGGAGGAATGGTTACGTTTACATTAACTTCTGGGAAAAAAGAAGATGCTTTCAAAATTTTAGAAAACTTGAAAGTTTTCACTTTAGCTGAATCTTTAGGTGGTGTTGAATCATTAGCAAATCACCCAGCTACGATGACACATGCATCTATTCCTGCAGAAAAACGTGCTGAAATTGGTATTACAGATGATTTAATTCGTTTGTCTGTAGGTATTGAAGATATAGATGATTTATTGGAAGATTTAGAACAAGTTTTGAACTTGATTTAATTCTTCTCAAAATAAAAATAATTTAAGAACGACTCAGTATTGAGTCGTTTTTTTATACTTTTAAAGAATGGAAAATATAGCATTAATAGTAGTTTTAATATTTATTTTATTTTTTATTCGATTATTTTTTAAGCGTTTTGATAATGTTTTTAAAAATACTGAACAAATAAAGGAGTTAGAAGCCCAGAACAATGAAATTCTTTCTGAGCTAAAAGAATTGAAAGAAATTTTGAAACAAAGAAGTTGATGAAATTCCTAATTCTCTTTTTACTTTCTACGTTAAGTTTTGCTCAAAAGTTGGATACGATTAATCTCAATCAAGTTGAGGTAGTGAATTATTCCAACTACAAACAATTTCGTCCAAAGTTTAAAAATGTTGAAAGATTAACGGATAACACAAGTTTTGGACTCAAAATATTTTCTAATTTATTGCTTCCAAACGAGAAAGAAATTGAAATTGTTGCGATCGAAATTTTGTTCGAATCAAAAGTGAAGAAGAAAAATTATTGCAATGAATATTATTATTTCAAACCAATAATTCTAAAATCAATTGATGATAAACAAAGTTTAATCGAAGAAAAATGGTTTGAAGTTGATAAGGATTATCAAGGAAAATGTATTTTTCCAATTCATTTAAAACTTAAACCATCTGAAGCTAAAAATTATTTTATTGGTTTAGAAACTTCTTACGAAAATCCTTTTTGCCCCGAAGGAAATGGCTATTTTGACTTGATTAATACGAAACAACCAGTTGATTTATATTATGAAATTAATGGTGAAATGATTAAACAAGATATTTTGAAAAATCATACACTCAACTATAAAATCTATTACAAATAGAGATTTATTTCCACAATAATTTCAGTTCCACTTTATATTTTCCAGCGTATGGTTTTGGGTTTGTTGGTTTCTCCGAAATCGAGAATTGATACACGCCACGCGCAGGTAATTCGAAAATAGTTTCTTTACCAAAAGGTCCACCTTTTATAGAATCCACAGGTCCTTTGATGTGATTGATTCGGATATTTGCTGTAGAATCTTGAGCAGAAATTTTGATCCAAACTTTCTTGGCAGAATCTGCATTAAAGGTAAACGTATTTGTTTGTCCTGCTATTTTAGTTGGTTCTGCTTTAGCTTTTGCATAACTTACTTCAAGATTTTCGGTTGTGTTATTGGCACTTAACGGAATAATTTTATCTGCGTTAGATACAACTTTTTGTTGAGGTTTTGTCACAACTTTCTTCTGAGGAGAAGCCGTTTTTACCACTTCTTCTTTCATTACATCTTCTGTTGTTGGCTTATATTTTTTTACCAAATCTTTGTACGCAGAATCAACTCCAATCTTGCTTGGATAAATGGTTGGCGTAGATTTATCTTCGCAACTATAAAGTGTAATCAATGTAATAAAAGCGATAAAAGTCCATTTCATAACAGAAAAATTCTGCTGTAAAAGTAACTATTTTAACTGCAATTTCAAGGTATATTTTCCTTCAAATGAATCACCTTGCATCAAACTTTCTCCAATTCGGATTTGATACAAGCCTTTTTCGGTTAAATCATAATTGATTTCTCGTCCAAAAGGACCATCTTTCTCGTTATTTGGAGAGATAAGTTGATTAATTCTGATGTTTCCGAGTTTATTTTTAGGAATAATTTGAATAAAAACAGAGGAAGAAGAATCATTCCTAAAACTAAAAGTTTGTTGTTCTTTCGCTTCTTTTTCAATCTCAAATTCGCCTTTTCCATGAATTAATTTCAATTCAGAATTATTCATAGTCTTTGGAGAAGCAAAAGCAATTTCTTGAAAAGAAGAATCTTTTTTGATTACTTTTTGTACAGAATCTCCCATCGTAAGAGGCTCATTTTTTGTCATACAATAAATGATAATAGCTCCAATAGCTATTGATAGTATTATTATGGGACTATATTTTTTCATTATTGTAAATTTGTGCATTAGTTAATTACAAATTCTGAACCAAAATATGTTGTTCTACGAAAGTATTGGAGTTGGGAAACCTATAGTTTTCTTACATGGTTTTTTGGAAAATCATAAAATATGGAATCGTTTACAGAATGATTTATTTCATCACAATCAAATTATTACAATTGATTTACCTGGACATGGAAATTCTGAAAATTTTCAAGAGGTGAATACGATGGAAGAAATGGCAGAAAAAGTGATTGAAGTTCTGGATGAATTAAATCTTGAAAAAGTAGCTTTTGTAGGACATTCGATGGGAGGATATGTGACGTGTGCGTTGGCTGATCTTTTTCCTGAACGAGTAGAAAATATTGTTTTGATTAATTCTTCGACTTTGCCAGATGATGAAGCGAAGAAAAATCAACGTTTGAAAGCGTGTGAAACTGCTCGTAAAAATTTCAATGCGTTGGTGAGTTTTAGTATGCCTACTTTATTTGCAGCGCATCATCGAGATCAATTCAAAGATGAGTTGAAATTTGTAAAAGAAATTGCTTTAAAAACTCCAATTGAAGGGGTTTGTGCAGCTTTGAAAGGAATGCGAGAGCGTCCAGATCGTTCGTCGATTTTGTATGATTTCAAAGGTGGAATTTATATTATTGTTGGAATGAATGATGAAACAGTTAATCCTGAATTATTTTTAACTTTAATTCCAAATTTACCTAACATTCATTTGTACAAATTTGATGGCGGACACATGGCTTTTATAGAAAATTACGACGAAGTTTTATCGATTTTGAAATCAATTTAACGCTTGCGTTGGAAAAATTCTTTCATCAATTGACCACACTCCTCTTCCATAATTCCCGAAACAATTTCAGTTTTTGGATGTAATTCGCCAATTTTTGCTTTAAAACCACGTTTTTCATCCGAAGCACCATAAACTACTTTTGAGATTTGACTCCAATACAACGCTCCGCCGCACATCACACAAGGTTCTAAGGTTACATACAATGTGCAATCTTGTAAATATTTTCCGCTTAAATAATTCGCAGCAGAGGTAATGGCTTGCATTTCAGCATGAGCGGTCACATCAGTCAATGTTTCCGTTAGATTATGTGCTTTCGCGATAATTTTGTTGTTGCAAACAATCACAGCTCCAACTGGAATTTCGTCTCGCTCGAAAGCTGTAATCGCTTCGTTAAAGGCTATTCGCATAAAATATTCGTCTGTAAAAAGATTTTCCATTTCTATAAAATTTAAGGCAAAAATAATCATTTCCAAATTGGATATTCGATACATTTGTACAAATTGATGCCTCTTTTATGAATCAATCAAAATATATCATTGCAGTCATTGTAACCTACTTTATGTGGGGATTTTTCAGTTTCGGATTGAAACCAATCGCAGGTTATCCACCTTTGGATATTCTATTTTTTAGATTGTACGTTTCGGTTTTCTTTTTAGTGGTAATTAATCTTGGATTTCGACGCAATAAGATGAAAGCTGATTTTGATTTATTCAAATCATTTGATAAAAAGAAACAGAAAAAATTAGGAAGTTTAATTGTTGGCGGATCGTTGATTTTGATGACAAATTGGTTGATGTTTATTATTGTCATGAATCATATTAGTGTGCAAGCCGCGTCGCTATCGTACTTGGTTTGTCCGATTATTACAACCGTTTTGGCTTTCATTATTCTGAAAGAACATTTAACCAAAATAAAATGGATAGCAGTTGGTATTAGTCTTTTAGCATGTTTGGTTCTTTCTATAGGTCATTTGATTGACTTGATTTATAGTTTGATTGTTGCGTGTACATTTGCGCTGTATATCATCATTCAGAGAAGTTTGAATGTTTTTGATAGTTTTAATTTGTTGATGACGCAATTATTAATTGTAGCTATTCTGATGTTACCATTGGTTTTTATTTTTTCAGGACCGATTCCGACCGAAACAATTTTCTATCAATGTATTATGATGATTGTAGTTTTGTTCACCATTATTCCAATGTTCTTAAACAATTTTGCTTTAAAAGGAATTGACTCTTCAACCGTTGGAATTTTAATTTATTTGAATCCAATTATGAATTTTGTTTTGGCAATTTTCTATTACAAAGAAGCCGTTTCGCCAATGCAAATGATCGGTTATAGTTTGATTTTACTCGCAATCGTAGTATTTAATTCGCAAACAATTTTCAAAATAAAACACATAAAAAAATCTGAAGTCTAAACTTCAGATTTTTTTATGTTGATTTTTCAGGAAATATTATTTGATGTAAACAGAATTTGGTGAAACTCCAGTTGTAATTGCTGGATTTTTAAGACCTCCTTGTGCATTCTGAATTAATAATCGTCCATTAGAATTGTAATCTTTTGCGTCTAAAACATAAAAAGTATCACCTTTTACATAGAAACCATATACACTATCAGCACCTGTTATGTAATCTGCTTTTGTAGGCAAAGCTGTTGCATTTGTAGCCATAGAATAAACAGAATTATTAACGATGTAATACAATTTACTATTCTCCGCAACTAAGAAATTAGGATGTTGTCCATCAGGAAAATTCATTTCTAATTTATCTTCTGAAGTTAAATTATAACGAACCAATTTTCCTTTTGTAGTAGTTCCCCAATTAACACCTTGAGAAAGCACAAATAAATTTCCGTTTTGAATTGTTAAATCTGTCGGAACATCACCAACATTTATACTTTTTTTATCATTTGTTTTAAGGTCAATAATTGTAACTGTTTTACCTGTTCCCCAGCCACCTTTTTGTGCAACATAAAGTTTGTTATTGTCAAGAATCATTTTTTCTGGACCTTCATCTACTTTATATTTTTCTACAAATGTTAAATCGCTGATTTTGTATTTTGCAATAAAATCGTCTGTCGTAACATTAGGATCTCCCCAGTTTGAGATATACAAAAATTGATCATCAGAAACGATATAACGAGGGTTGCTCATATTATCTGATGATGGAATTGTACTAATTTTTTTGAAAGTTGTGTTGTCAACAACTTCTACTTTATTAGAAACATTAAGAACAATATAAGCTTTGTTTCCTTTGAAATACATGCTTTGTCCTACAGAACCCAATTGCGCACCTGCGTTCGCAGTCTTGAAAATTTCTTGAATAGGATTTGTTGTACTTACATCTTTTGTTGGATCAAAATAAGTGATTTCTGCGTTAGCTGAATTGAAACCTCCTTCATTCAAAATAAAAACTCCTTTCGAATAATTTCCATTTTCTGGATCATTGTTTGGTCCATCATCGTCATTTGAACAAGATTGTAAAAAGACTCCAGCCAAAGCTATAAGTGCGATTGATTTAAATTTAGTCATAGTTTTTTAAAATTTTATTTGTATTTGTATGTTATAATTTGTGCCTGGTTGCCAACGGTTTTCTTGCGTTTGATATTCTTGGTTAAACACATTATTCACTCTCATAGAAACGCTATAAAGTGGTGAAATCGTATAATTTAAACCAAAATTCATTAGCCAAAATCCATCAAGTGTTCTTTCTTCTTGCGAATCGGTAAAAACTTTACTTGTATAAATGTTTTGTACAAAAGCAGATAAACGTTTGTAAGTGTATTGTGCGCTCGCCGTCCATTTATGATTTGGGGAATACATCAGTTCCTTATTTTTAAATTTATCTTTTGTTTTGGTGTATGCATAAGTTGTATTGAAACTAAATGCATTCCATTTGTAGTTTCCAATCATTTCAAAACCATAGGTTTCAGCTTTGTTGATGTTCACAGGAACCCAATAAGAACTGTTTTGCGAACTCGGAATCCATTGAATCATATCACTCAACTTATTATAAAAAATATTGGTTTGAATGTTTAAATTTTTGTTGATAAAATCATTTCCAAGTTCAAATTGATAAGCTGATTCTGATTTCAAGTCCGGATTTCCACCAGTTTTCCAAAATAAATCATTGTACGTTGGATTTCTGAAATTTTTCGAAACATTTCCTCTTAATTGATACGAATGAATCGGACGATAATTAAAACCCAATGAATAAATAAATGGATTTTGGTACGTATCAGAAAAATCTTGACGAATACTCGCTTCGTATTCCAAAACATCTGATAATTTATGCTTCGCGATTAAGGCAAAATTGATTGAGTTTTGATCGCTTTTAGTCAAATTATTTCCACTTCCTTGATTATAATTAGCTTCAGATAAAAGCGAAAGCTCGAAATTATTGGTCAATTGATGATTCAGATAATATTTTAAAATATAGTTATCAACCTGTAAATCGTCCGAATAAGATTTGTGAATATTGTTGAAATAACTGCTTTCTTCTCGTATATAAGCTAATTTTAACTGCGATTGCCACTTTTCATTTGGATTGAAATTCCATTCTGTCATCAAACGGTAATCCTGATTTTCGTATCCAGAAGGCGTTGAACCAATGTCAACCAAAGGAAATTCGCGCTTTCCAAAATTGAACATCGAATAAAGTTTCAATTCATTTTTAGGATCGATTTTATAACCAAAATTTCCATTAATTGTATTGAAATAATATTTTCCATTCAAATTCTTCTTCATGTGATTCGGAATTTTGTAATCATTATCAGATTGATTTCGTTCGTAATCGATTGAAGAACTAAATTTTTCTGTACTATATTTCAACTGATATTTTCCCGACCACGTATCGTAACTTCCGTATCCTAAATTAATTTTTTGTTGTAAACCTTTATCATACTCAAATTTATTCAACAAATGAATTGTACCGCCGATAGAACCTGTTCCATACGCAATACTTCCGCCTCCTGGTTTCACTAAAATTCCGTCAAACGAATTACTTGCAAATAAATTAAAATCCGTTTGTCCTGTTGTTTGCGAATTGACATTTATTCCGTTCCAAATTACCGCTGTATGCGAAGCTAAAGTTCCACGAAACGAAGGCGAAGAAACCATTCCTCGTCCATTTTCTTTAAAATAAATTGGCGTTTGCGCTTGTAAAACTTGCGTCAGTTGATTAGGATTTTGCTCTAAAATACTATCATTAAGTTTGATAATACTTTGAGATTTGTAATGATTTTTAAGAAAAGCATCGTTCAAAATCAAAGGTTTCAAATTGATGGTATCCGTCTGTGCAAAAGCAATTCCAGCGATAAGATTAAAACAAAGAAAAAGTTTTTTCATATTAAAATCTGTTTTTCCTCCGAAAACATTTTCTATTAATTTGTTAGCAATGGCAGGTTTCCTGACTTATTCTTTTACAAAAAGTATGTTAGAATTTACAGTTGCGGGGACAGTTTTGGAATTGAACCAAATTCCCTTTTAACTCACTCGTTGAGCACCATTTTATGCAAATGTAAAGAAAAGCAATTGATTTTATAAAAAGTAGATTGTTAAATCGTTAACCTTAAATTAAGATCAGATTTATTTTATTTGTACAGTATTCAAAATCATTATATCTAGTGATTTTTAAGAATGATGGACAAATTAAATTTGTAACCAACAAAAACAATTATTATTTAAACTTTAAAAACGATGGAAAACAATCAGCCGTACAAATCAGAGAAAAAAATCATTGCTGGAATTTTAGGAATTTTAGTAGGATATTTAGGAATTCATAAATTCTATTTAGGATATACAAAAGAAGGAGTTATTCAAATTATTGCCACTTTTGTAACATTTGGATTTGCTGGACTTATTGGATTTATTGAAAGGATTATTTATTTGACTAAATCTGACGAAGAGTTTGATAAAACATATGTAGAAGGTCACAAAGGCTGGTTCTAAAATAGAGATTACATTCTTTTTTAAATATTTTTCGATCCCAAAATAACTTTAGATTATTTTGGGATTTTTTTATTGAATGAATTCGTTTTAAATAATTCGCAAGTTTTTTATTACATTTGCTTTAGGAAAAAATATAATAAAGAACGAAATCGCATAAAATGGCTATAAAAACATTTAGAGAAGTAATCGCAGAGGCAATGAGTGAAGAAATGCGTCGCGATGAATCTATATTTTTAATTGGAGAAGAAGTAGCAGAATACAACGGAGCGTACAAAGCTTCGAAAGGAATGTTAGACGAATTTGGAGCAGAACGTGTAATTGATGCGCCAATCGCAGAGGCTGGTTTTTCTGGAATCGCAATTGGATCTACAATGACGGGATGTCGTCCAATCGTAGAATATATGACATTCAACTTCTCATTAGTGTCTATTGACCAAATTATCAATAACGCTGCAAAAATTTATCAAATGTCAGGAGGACAATTCAACTGTCCAATTGTATTTAGAGGACCTACTGCTTCTGCAGGACAATTAGGTGCAACACACTCACAAGCTTTTGAGAATTGGTATGCAAATGTACCAGGTCTTAAAGTAATTGTTCCTTCAAACCCTTATGATGCAAAAGGTTTATTAAAATCTGCAATTCGTGATAACGATCCAGTAATTTTCATGGAATCTGAACAGATGTATGGAGATAAAATGGAAATGCCAGATGAAGAATACACAATCGAAATTGGTAAAGCAGAAATCAAACGTGAAGGTACAGATGTAACGTTAGTTTCTTTCGGGAAAATCATTAAGCAAGCTTACATTGCTGCTGATGAATTAGCTAAAGAAGGAATTTCTGTAGAAGTAATTGATTTACGTACAGTTCGTCCATTAGATTACGATACAATTTTCAAATCTGTGAAGAAAACAAATCGTTTGGTTGTTTTAGAAGAAGCTTGGCCTTTTGCTTCTGTTGCTTCAGAAATTACGTATATGGTTCAACAAAAAGCATTCGATTATTTAGATGCACCAATCAAACGTATCACAACAAAAGATACATCAGCGCCGTATGCTCCAAACTTGTATGAGACTTGGATTCCTAATGCAAAAGATGTAGTTGAAGCTGTAAAAGCTGTGATGTATAAATAATTAAGATTTATAAACTATATTTGTAAAGTCTAGCATACATTTTGCTAGACTTTATTTTTTTTTAACCAAATCTTATTGATGAAAAGTTATATAACAGTTTTTTTTATAGTTGTTTTAGCGTCTGTGCACGCGCAAGTAAAAATTCAAGGAAAGGTAATCGATTCTGAAACTCAGAAGCCTATTCCTTACGCAGATATTCGTTTACCAGAACTTAAAGTAAGTGCAACATCAAACTCTGATGGCACTTTTTATATCGAATCTAGTTCGAATACAAATAAAATTGTTGTATCAAAAAATGGATATGAAACGTCTGATTATGTAATTGAAAATAAAATTGATTATAATTTTATTGCTCAATTATTTTTAGCAGAAGACAATACTTCAGAAGAAGATGACGGAACGGTAGATTTACAAACTGCGGTTGTTTCGGCAAAGAAAAAACGTCTTAAAAAGAAAGAAAATCCTGCTTATGCAATTTTACGTGAAGTTTGGAAACGAAAAAAGAAAAACGGATTGAAACTGACTCCTCATTATCAGTACGACGAATATGAAAAATTGCAATTTGATATCAGTAATATCGATTCCACTTTCATGAAACGTAAGATTTTCAAAGGGATGGAGTTTGTTTTTGAGAAAGTAGATACTTCTTCAATCAACGGGAAAACGTATTTACCCGCTTTCTTAAACGAATCGATCTATAAAATAGCAGGAATCAATAAACCTTCTACAAAAGAGCGCCGTGAATTAATTGCAAACAAAACCTCAGGTTTCGAGAAAAATGAAGTCGTTGCTGCGACAGTAAAAAACTTATTCCGGGATATTGACATTTACGATAATCGTGTTAATATTTTAGACATCAAATTTGTAAGTCCTATCGCTTCCGATGGTTTTGCGGTTTATGATTACGAACTAAAAGATACGATTGATGTCGATGGAGTAGAATCTTATCGAATCAAATATTATCCTCGCCGTGAAGGTGAATTAACTTTCAAAGGAGAATTATTTATTTCGAAAGATGCTTATGCTGTGAAAGAAGTTGTAATGGAGACAACGAAAGAAATGAATGTGAATTTTGTGCGTAATATTTTCATGAATTTAGAATATGATATTCCAAATGATTCTATTTTCTATCCGAAAAAAGAATACGCGATGTTGGATATGTCGTTGTTGAGTAAAAAGGAAAGTGCGAAAGGTATTTTTGCGCATAAAACGGTGAATTATTACAATTACGATTTCGATACAACACATCCCGAAGCTTTTTATTACGAGAAATTAGATCCAGCAAAAGCTGCGCTTAACGAAAAAGATAATCAGTTTTGGGCAGAAAATCGTCCTGAAGCTTTAACAAAAGATCAAGAAGGGATTTACGAAACATTAGAGCAATTAAATAAAGTACCAAAATTCAATAATATTGTGAAAGCAATCGAGATTTTTGGTTCTGGATATTACAATGTTGGAAATGCAATTGATATCGGGAATTTATATTCATCTTTTGGATACAACCAAATCGAAGGTTTCCGTTTGAGAGCTGGAGCTCGTACATATTTTTCGCAAAATGATATGTGGCGTGCTCAAGGTTTCTTGGCATATGGTTTTCGAGATGAAAAATTCAAATATGGAGCAGATTTTCGTTATATGTTCAATAAATATAATCGTTTTCAAGTCGGTATCGGAACAAAACGTGATGTAGAACAATTGGCTGCAACGTTAACGGCTTCTGACGGAATTATGACGCGTAGTTTTGCTTCGTCGTCAATCATCAATCAAGGAGATAATACATTTTTGAGTAATAATAATTTGACAAATGTGTATGCATCGATTGAACCTTGGAAAAATGTAACATTTCGTGTTGATGGAAATTATCAATTAATCAAACCAGCAGATACAGAACATTTCTCGATTGGTTATGAAAAAAATGGTCAGATAAAAGAAACTTTAACAAACTCAAGTGTAAGTGTTTCGGTAATTGCTCGTCCAGGTGCAAAATATTCTCAATATGGAATTGATCGTTACGAAATGACAACACTTGCTCCAACGTTGATGTTGCGTTATACAAAAGGATTGAAAGGTGTAATTAATTCAGATTTTGAATATGATAAATTACAATTTTTATATACACAACCAATTTTGATTGGATCTTTTGGTAAATCATTGGTAACTGCAGAAGCTGGAAAAACATTTCAAGGTGTTCCTTTATCATTAATGAGTGCATTACCTGGTAATGAGAGTTACGGACAAGTTTATGGTACATTTTCGCAATTAGATTATTATGAATTTGTAACAGACGAATATGTAACGATGAATTGGGAACATCATTTTAACGGTTGGATTTTGAACAAAGTTCCGTTAATTAAGAAATTAAAATTAAGAGAGGTTGGTTTCTTGAGAGCGGCTTACGGGGATATTTCGGAGAAAAGTAAAGCTATTAATCGTTCCACGATACAATATTTTGCACCAAATCAACAAATCTACTACGAATACGGGTTTGGGATAGAAAACATTGGTTTTGGAAACATTAGACCAATACGTGTTGATTTTAATTGGCGCGGAAATTATAATAATTTGCCAGATGTTCGTAAATTTGGCATCACAATCGGTTTAGATTGGAATTTTTAGAAAATAAATAATAAAAAAAGAATATTACAATGACTTTTGATGCAATCATCGAAATCCCAAGAGGATCTCGCAACAAATACGAAATGGATCACGAAACAGGAAGAATCCGTTTTGATCGTGTTTTATACTCTCCAATGTTCTACCCAGCTGATTACGGTTTCGTAGAAAATACATTAGGATTAGACGGAGATCCAATTGACGTATTAGTTTTCTTAACAGAACCTACTGTTCCTGGATGTGTAATCGAAGTAAAAACAATCGGTGTTCTTAAAATGTCTGATGACAAAGGACAAGATGAAAAATTAATTTGTGTGCCAGTTGCAGATCCAACATGGAACCAATTAGAAAACATCACTGATATGAATCCTCATACATTGAAAGAAGTTGAGCACTTTTTCAGAGTGTATAAAGACTTAGAAAATAAGACAACAACAATTGAAGGGTACGGTGATAAAGCAGAAGCAGAACAATTGTTGCAAGATGCAAGAGAGCGTTTCGTACCAGCTCACTAAGAAATAATTTATAATTTCATATAAATAGTCCTCATTTTTTGAGGACTATTTTTTTTAAGTAAATTTTCCTTCCATTCTATCAACTATTTCCAAAAACATTTTTAAGTTTATAGAAATACTCACACATGAAATCGAAATTTTTATTAACATTAGGTTTAGTCTCTACAACCATGAGTTTATCTGCTCAAACTAATCAACAAGTTTTAGACTTGATTAATAAAGAAGTACAACAAAATTCTGAAGCTTATCAACAACTAAAAAAAGCAACCGAAACAATCGGACATCGTGCAACAGGAACAGAAAGTGGACGAATAGCAGAAGAATATGCAGCAAATTTGTTGCGTTCGTATGGTTATGATGTGTCTTTTCAAGAATTTACATTTAGCGGGTGGAATCGTAAAAGTTTAGATTTAAAAATCAATAATCAACCTATAAAAGCAGTTGCTTTAGCGCATTCGCCAGCAAATGTTAATTTTTCGGGAGAATTAATTGATTTGGGAAATGGACTTGAAGAAGATTATAAAAAGATTGGTGATAAAGTAAAAGGAAAGATTGTTTTTGCTGCGCTTGGTTTGTTGGATGGAACGCCAAAAGAAACCGAAAATCTACATCGTTCAGAAAAAACAGCTTTAGCAGAAAAGTACGGAGCGAAAGGAATTATTTTGTTTAATCGTCCTGCTGGAGGAATTCTATTAACAGGAACGGCCTCTGTGACGGGAGAAATTATTAAAATTCCTGCGATTAATATCAGTTTAGAAGATGGATTGAAAATCAAAGAAAATCTATCAAAAGGAAAAGAAATTGCTAAAATCGAAATGAAAAATGATGTTGGACAAATGAAAGGTCGCAACATTATTGCAAAGAAAATCGGTTCTAAATTTCCAAACGAGAAAATAGTTCTTGGAGGTCATTTAGATAGTTGGGATTTGGCTACTGGAGCCATTGATAACGGCGTTGGAAGTTTTTCTGTGATGGATATTGCACGAACGTATAAAAAGTTAAATCTTCAAAATGATCGAACAATTGAATTTGTTTTATTTATGGGCGAAGAGGTTGGTTTGATAGGTTCTAAACATTATGTCAATCAAGCACTGAAAGATGGTTCTATCAATCAAATCAAAGCAATGTCGAACATGGATATGACGACCAATCCAAAGTCGTATTATTCGACAATGGAAAGTAATTTGTCTATTTTAACTGATTATGCAAATGATGTGCAAAAAGTAATTCCAGATTTTAAATTGAAAACATTTGCAAGTGTAGATTTACATTCAGATCATCAACCGTTTATGTTACAAGGCGTGCCTATTATTGGGCTTTCGGATAGTCAATTTACAAAAGGAGCGTTAAATTGTTACCACGCAAATTGTGATACATTTGATTATGTAGAAGAAGTTGGTTTGAAAAACAATGTGATTTTAGAAACTTATTTATTGTATCGTTTGAGTAATTTGAAAGAAATTCCCTCAAAACGTTGGAACGAACAAGAAATAAAGGATGCTCTTATCAAAGGAAATTTAGAAACTCCACTTCGTATTTCGGGCGATTGGAGATGGTAATATCAAAAAAATCCTTCAGAATTTCTGAAGGATTTTTTATTTATTTCTTTTTCAATTTTACAGTGAAATGTCTTAAAATTTCAGATTCCCACGAAATTTCATAACCTGAATTAATTTCGTTTCGTCGATCAAAAATATTTTTCAACGCAACCGCGATATAATCCATATGACTTTGGAAATAAGTTCTTCTTGGAATTGCTAAACGCAATAATTCTAATTTTGGATAACGATTTTCTCGTGTTTCAGGATCACGATCTGCCAAAATAGTTCCGATTTCTACACCACGAATTCCAGCTTCTTTGTACAATTCGATTCCCAATGTTTGTGCAGGAAATTCTTCGCGCGTTACATTTGGTAAAAACTTTACAGCATCAACAAAAATAGCGTGTCCACCAATTGGTTGCTGAATTGGAATTCCAAACTCAATTAATTTATTCCCTAAATATTCAATTTGTTTGATGCGCGATTGTAAATAAGAATATTCTGTCGATTCTTGTAAACCTTGTGCTAAAGCTGCTAAATCACGTCCAGCTAATCCGCCATAACTTAAATATCCTTCGTAAATGATTCCGAAATTTCCACAAACCTTATATAGCTCTTCATTATTCAGTGCAATAAATCCACCAATATTTACCAAACCATCTTTTTTCGCAGACATTGTCATTCCATCACCGTAAGAAAACATTTCTAAAACAATTTCTTTAATCGTTTTTGTCTTGAATTCTTCTTCTCTTTCTTTGATGAAATAAGCGTTTTCTGCAAAACGAGCGCCATCAAAAAAGACTGGAATTCCATATTGATTAGACAATTCACGAACTTGACGAATATTTTCGATTGATACAGGTTGGCCACCAGAAGAATTACACGTAACAGTGATTAATGTAAATGGAATTTGTTCTTTTCCGTATTCTTTGTAGACATTTTCTAACTTTTGTAAATCGATATTTCCTTTGAAAGGATGAATCAATTCGCTGTCAAAAGCCTCATCAATAGTACAATCAATTGCGTGTGCTTTTCTAAATTCGATGTGACCTTTTGTCGTATCAAAATGCGAATTTCCAGGAACAACATGACCTTCTTTTACAAGAGCTGAAAACAATACATTTTCCGCTGCACGACCTTGATGCGTAGGCAAAAGAAACTCAAATCCCGTGATGGTATTAATGGTTTCTTTCAGTTTTAAGAAAGATTGAGAACCAGCATAACTTTCGTCTCCAGTCATCATTGCAGACCACTGTTTGTCGGACATTGCTCCAGTTCCAGAATCAGTTAATAAATCAATAAATACTTTGTGGCTTTCTAGGTTAAATAGGTTGTAATCTTTTTCTTCGATCCACTTTTCACGTTCTTCTCGAGTAGATTGATAAATTTCTTCGACCATTTTTATGCGAAATGGTTCGGCAAAAGGTAATTCCATTTTTTGTGTTTAATGTAAAACTAAGAAACCTTTAGAATATTATCAATTATTAATTGGAATTCATAAAAAAATCCTCTATCAAAAAGATAAAGGATTAAAAATTTTCTATAGCTCGTGTTAGTCAATAACAGGAACTGGTCGTTTGTTTTCGTTAATTGCAACTAATGTAAACGTTCCAGAAATCGCTTTATCACGTCCGTCACGATACATACTTTCGATAAAAACGTCAATTTGTACATCCAAACTTGAACGTCCTACACGTACCACTTTTCCTACCATTTCTACGATAGTTCCTGCTGGAATTGAGTGTTTAAAATCAATTTTGTCACTACTTACCGTAACAATAGGTTTGCGACAAAAACGAGTTGCTGTCATAAAAGCAATTTCATCCATCAAATACATTACTGACCCTCCAAACATTGTGTTGTGGTGGTTTGTATCTCCTGGAAAAACAGCTTTGAAAATGCGAGTTTCAGAATTGATGATACGTTGTTCAATCAACTCTTCTCTTGGTGTTTTTTCCACTTCCATTATCATATATTTACACGTTACTTTTCTTCATTAATTTTTGAGTTGATAATGTTTTTTTGTGGTGGTTTGATGATTTCATAGAACATAATTTTACTTTTTTCGCGAAAGTTTTTGGTTAATTATTAACTCAATTTAGTGGCATTCTGACTTTTCAAAAATATTGATTTACAATTGCGCGACAGTTCGTGATTTGCACACGATTCCCCATTAAGTTGAGCACGAATTTGATGCAAATATAAATTAGAAAAATGAAAATTAGCAGATTTATTGTGCCGAATTCGTTGGTTTGGAATAATTCGTGTAAATTCATTTTACGAATTTTTAATGAAGTAAGAAAAAAGAATGAAAATAAAACCAATCAAAGATTTAGTTCATAATCTATCAGAATGGAATGAATTAGTTTCTCAAACCAAAGATTTAACCGATAAAGTAGTTCAAGATGTTAATTTTTTGCGTCAAGAAATCAATTGGGAAGAATATAATTTATGTAATACATCGTTTTTGGGTTGTAAGTTTAAACAATATGAAGCAATCTATTTAATCGAAAAAGGAGCATTCGTTTATCCAAAATTTGCATCAATTCCCTATAATCCATATCGTGGAAAATTGTATACTTGGCAAGAGTTGATGGAAGGTTATAATCAGGACAATGATGAAAGTATAGATCTTAAAATCTACAAACATTTCAAAAAACATAAATATAATCCATCTGTTTCAGAAGCTTTGGCGCAACGTTTACACGATTTGTCTATTGATGATTGTTTGCGTCGAATTTTAGAATATGATGAAAACGGAATGACGAAGAAAAAAGTGATTGGTTTTATGGGTGGACATTCTACTGCGCGCAATTCTGAGTTTTATAATGAAACGGCGAAAGCCGCAAAATTAGCAACATCGAAAGGATATTTTGTAGTTTCTGGGGGAGGGCCAGGGATTATGGAAGCTGCAAATTTAGGAGCTTATATGGCAAACTATGCAAATGAAGATTTGATGAATGCGATTAATATTTTAGCAGATTTAGATTTTATTGATGATCAAAGAACCGAATACTTGGCAAAAAATTATATGACTAATGCACAGAAGGTTTTAGAGATTTACCCAAATGGTGCAGAAAGTTTGGCTATTCCTACTTGGTTTTATGGTCACGAGCCAAGTAATTTATTTGCCACGAATATTGCGAAATATTTTTCTAATAGTATTCGTGAAGATATGTTGTTAACAATTAGCTTATTTGGTTTAGTTTATGCGCCTGGAAGTGCAGGAACGACACAAGAAATTTTTCAGGAAGCAGCTCAAAATCATTATGGAACTTCCGGATATTACAGTCCAATGATTTTTTTGAGTAAGAAAAGATATGTAGAAGATACAGCGATTTATTCGGTTTTGCATCAATTAGCAACAGGAAGACCATATAAAGAGTTATTATTTTTAACAGATAGTGCTGATTTAGCAATTGATTTTATCGAAAATCATCCACCAATCAAAGCGATTTAAAATTATTTTAGAAGATTATTAAAAATAAATTTAATTATTTAAAACTACATAAACCTCTTTAATAAAGTGGTTTATGTGGTTTTTATTTGTTTTATGTCCGAATAAAATAAAATAATTTCGAAAAATGTTTGGTATTTTAAATAATGAACGTATATTTGCAGTCCAATAACGCGAGATGGAGCAGTAGGTAGCTCGTCGGGCTCATAACCCGAAGGTCACAGGTTCGAGTCCTGTTCTCGCTACTAAATCGCGAGGTGGAGCAGTAGGTAGCTCGTCGGGCTCATAACCCGAAGGTCATCGGTTCGAGTCCGGTCCTCGCTACTACAAAGAGAGTTTCTAACAAGAAACTCTCTTTTTTATATCTTAACTTCTCGAATTAATTTGGATAAACTATTTTTGTATGATGAATGTAGAAGAATATAAAAAACAATATAACGCTAAACAGCAAAAACTGAATAGCGTTTTTATTATTTGTAAACAATAGTTAAAAGCATGCATTTTTACACCTATTTTTATATCGTTTTTTACGATGGATTTTTGACAAGAATTTAATAGTTTTCACCTTCCTGCATTTTTATTTTTTTCCCATTTCTAAAATTAAAAACTTCGCCTGTCTTTTTATCTAATACCAAAGGATATTTATTATTAAAAACATATCTTTCATTACTGTTATTTTTTATTAAATAATAAGTAAAACAAAACATTAAAGCAATTATTATTGCAGTTGCAGAATATATTATTTCTTTATTTTTCATCATCAAATTCAGTTATATTATTACAGATATCTCCATAAGAACTAAAATCACCATCCCAAATAGTAAGGTATTCTAATTCATCTACTTCTTTTCCATTTTTATCAAAAATTTTAGCAGTCATTTCTAAAGGAACTGGATATTTATAATTATTTTGATAACCATAATCATCAATATTATTCGAGTAGTAAAAGACTTGATTGTAAATAAAAAATTGATTGTTTTTTAAATTCTCAAAATGAGTAGAAATAACAATTAATTTATTATAATCATTTGTTCCTTTTACTTCTAACGATTGATTAATAAAATCCCAATCAGTGTTTAGATTAAACTGTTTTCTAAAACCATTTATATATATTTTTTTTGATTTTTCATCTCGGTTTTCAAAACCATCTTTTTTACTAATAAATTTTTCATTGATAGAATAATTATCACTATACCAATTATTAATATCATTTAATTGAATTAATTCAATTTCTATTTCATTATTATTGCTTGAATCTCCACAAGCTATTAAAATAAAAAAGCAAGTAACAATAAGTAAAATTTTCTTCATATTTATTTAGTTTTTAAAATACACAAATATTAATTTGTTTTAAATATTTTAGCTTTAACTACTTCTTCAGCGTTAAATAATATTTTGCATGATTCTAATAGTTTATCAACATAACTTTTTGACAATGGTTTATTTGAAAAAAACGTAATGTAATCTACATAATTTGTGTCATAAATTGGAACAGGAAATTTTTCTGATACTTCAATACTTTCAAATTTTACACTACCATTTTTAGCATTTATTCTCACATTAACATTATACAAATTATCATCAGTCATAAAAGTATCATAATAAATGGAATGATTATATAAATCATCAAGAAAAACAGTATACTTGCGTTCTATAATATTTTTATTATCAATATGATATGTTTCTTTATAAATCAATTTATCCAAAGATTTATCAATATTTATTTCTACCTTATCAAAACCTTTTTCTAAAAGAAAGTATTCATTATACAATATATCTTCAATTAAGTTTATAGCTTTCTCTTTTGATGTTTGACAAAACACTTGAGAACTTAATATTAATGTAATAAATAGTAAAATCTTATTCATAATTAGCGTTTTATAATATTTTTTTTAAAAAGTTCGTTTTATAATATAGAAGATCCGGTACACATCATTTAGATTAATCGTAAAATCTTCGATTTAGGATTTCTCGAATGCAAGGTCAAATTTCCATTATCTGAATTATAATCTACAATATCTTTATGATAGATATTATTTTTTGTCATCAAGAATCCTCATTTATATTATCACCTTCTATAATGAGTTTTTTTCTTTTCTTGAATATTACGAAATATTACAAAAGTAACCAAAACGTAACTCAGTAAAAATAGGAAAAATTACCTATTCAATAATAGTTTATGATCAAAAAATATTTTTCTAAAATCGTAAAAGATCAAAGAAGAGTATAAAGAAGTTATAAGTATTTGGTAGAACATTTTGTGCTCTTCAAAACGACTACAAAGAGAGTTTCTAACAAGAAACTCTCTTTTTTTATGTCTTAACTTCTCGAATTAATTTGGATAAACTATTTTTGTATGATGAATGTAGAAGAATATAAAAAACAATATAAATCAGATCAAGCTGTTGGTGCGATTGCAATCGAAAATCGTTTAAAAGAAGTCTATGGAACTTTAGAACCAAGATTTTATTCGCCACAAGTAATGTCGTTTCAAGGTGGAGATGATCCAATTGATGGAGTTGCGGTTTTTGATGTCAATGGTTATTATCATTTGGTGAGTTACGGAATGTCACATTTATACTATTCTGAGGAAAGTGTAGGAGCGGATTTTAGTAAGTGGGGATTTGAGTTTTCTTTCCGTGTGAAACCTGTTAAAGATGATAATGGTGAAGATCCTTTTTGGGTGGTTCAATTAATGAATAATTTGGGACGATTCGTGAACGAAACAAAAGTTTGGTTTGATGAATACCAATTTTTACCATTAGGAGGTCCAATTCGTACAGATTCGGAAACGGACATTGTTGGTTTGGCTTTTATCAAGGATGATGATTTAGATGAAATTGATACGCCGCATGGAAAAGTTACATTTATACAAATGATTGGTTTGAATTCGGAACAATTGAAAAGGTTGGAAGATAATTCAACCAAAGAAGAAATAATGTCAGTGATAGCTGAAATAAAGTCAGTTAATCCAAAATTTGTGTGTGAATTATAGTAGAATTTCTAAAATAAAACATATTTACGTTAACCTATTTCTTAAATTATGTTAAATGTAAAAAACAGATTGTCAGTATTTTAAACTTGGTATTTGTTTTGATTATATCTAAATGTTAGTAGCACTAACAGTAGAATAAATTTTTCATAGGTTAGGTTAATAATTAGTAAAGCTAATTATGAAGCACTTCTTCGGAAGTGCTTTTTTTAGTATATTTAAGAAGAAAAAATAAAGATGTTTAAAAATTTATTCAACCGAAATAAAAATCAATCAAATAACCAAGAAGAATCAAAAACGATGACTTTCGAAGAAATTATTAATTCAGATAAACCAGTTTTGTTAGATTTTTTTGCAACTTGGTGTGGTCCTTGTCAAATGATGGGGCCAGTATTGCAACAAGTGAAAGAAGAATTGGGAGATGATGTCAAAATCCTAAAAGTGGATGTTGATAAATATCAAGATTTAGCTGCACGATATCAAGTGCAAGGAGTTCCGACTTTTGCCATTTTCAAAAATGGTGAATTATTATGGAAACAAAGTGGAGCACGACCAAAAGAACAATTGGTGGTAGAAATCAAAAAATATATTTAAAAATAGGTTTGCTTTGCAACCAAAGTCGATTAAAAAATCCGCTCATTGAGCGGATTTTTTTGCTTATGTAAATTACTTAAAATTAGGTTTTCTTTTCTCAACAAAAGCAGTTGTTCCTTCTTTGAAATCTTCTTCGTCAAATAAATTTCCGAAACTTTCAATTTCAACTTCAAAACCATTGTCTTTATCTGACGCATTAATTGCTCGAATCGCGTGACGAATCGCTACAGAAGAATTTTTTGAAATTTTAGTCGCAATTTCTTTTGCTCGATCAATTAATTCAGCTTGCTCAACAACTTCATTCACTAAACCAATTTCATACGCGCGTTCAGCTGTAAACATATCTGCTGTCATAATTGCCTGCATTGCACGACCTTTTCCAATTAATTTTGGCAAACGTTGCGTTCCTCCATAACCCGGAATCAAACCTAATGTAACCTCTGGTAATCCTAATTTTGCATTGGTTGATGCTATACGAAAATGAGACGCCATCGCTAATTCTAAACCACCTCCTAAAGCAAAACCATTCACTGCGGCGATTACAGGTTTTTTAGAATTTTCAATTTTATCAAAAACATTTTCTTGTCCTTTTGCAGCTAATTGTTCACCTTGACGACCATCAAAACTTGCAAATTCTTTGATATCAGCACCAGCAACGAAAGATTTTTCACCAGAACCTGTTAAAATAATTACTCGAATAGCGGGATCAGAATCTGCGTCTGTAAAAAAGTTTGAAATATCATCTAATAAATCTTTGTTCAATGCATTTAATGCTTGTGGACGATTTAAGGTAACTAATGCAATTTTATTTTCTACTTCAACAATCAGATTGTTATAATTATATTCCATTTTGTTTGTGTTTTTATTATTCACTCAAAAATATCAATTGTTCACTCAACTAAAAAATTTATCAAAAAATAATTTGTACAATTCAAAATCCTTTCTAAATTTGTCCCAATGAAAACATTATTTACAAATAACTGGTGGTGGAATATCGAACAACAAAACGTTGGTTCGTGAGACCTCTATGCAGTTATATGTAGAAAAGGCTTGTCGTAACCGACAAGCCTTTTTTTGTGCTCTAAACCTAAATATTTAACAAATGAATTTAACTTTTAACATACAGAAAGAAACTGTTTTAGCCGATTTAACAACTCCTGTTCAGCTTTATTTGAAATTGCGAGATATTTATCCGAATGCCTTATTATTAGAGAGTTCTGACTATCATTCTAAGACAGATGCTAACTCTTTTATTTGTCTAAATCCGATCGCAACTTTTAAGGTTACAAACGGAATTGTGAATGAAACGTATGCGAATGGAGAAACAAAAGAATATGCGTTGAATGGTCAAGAATTGACAGAGAAATTCAAAAAATTTACAAGTCAGTTTATGATTCAAAATGGAGAAGATTTACTTGTAAATGGTTTATTTGGATACATTGCGTGGGATGCGATTCCACATTTTGAAACAGTAAAATTTTCAGCAAAAGGAAACGAAGCAACGATTCCAGAATTTTCGTATTCGTTCTATCAAAATATTGTGGTGTTCAATCATTTTCACAATGAAATTCAATTCATCGAATTTCAAAATGATGAAATAGATTCTAAATTTTCTGAAATTAAAAGTGTTGTTCATAACAAATCAATTGTTGAATATCCATTTAATGTAGAAAGTGAAATTCAATCGAATTTAACAGATGATGAATTCAAAGAAATGGTGACAAAATGTAAACAATCTTGTTTCCGTGGAGATGTTTTCCAAATTGTTCCTTCTCGTCAATTCAAACAAAAATTTTCGGGTGACGAATTTAATGTTTACCGCATTTTACGCTCTGTAAATCCTTCGCCCTATTTGTTTTATTTCGATTACGGAAATTATAAAATCTTCGGATCTTCACCAGAAGCGCAAATTATCATTAATAATAATCATGCAGAAATTCATCCTATTGCAGGAACAGTTCGCAGAACTGGAAGTCCAACTTTGGACAAAGAATTGACCGAAAAATTAATTGCTGACCCAAAAGAAAATGAAGAGCATGTGATGTTGGTCGATTTGGCTCGCAATGATTTAAGTCGAAATTCTGCTGATGTAAAAGTCGCACAATACAAAGAAATTCAGTATTTCTCGCATGTGATTCACATGGTTTCAAAAGTAACTGCTCAATTGGATCCAAGCGTAAATACGATGAAAGTTTTTGCAGACTCTTTTCCGGCTGGAACACTTTCTGGCGCACCAAAATTCAAAGCAATGGAATTATTAGACGGTTACGAAAATCAAAATCGTGGCGTTTATGGTGGCGGAATTGGATATTTAGGATTCAACGGTGACATCAACATGGCGATTGCGATTCGTACGTTCGTCAGCAAACAAAATACCTTATATTTTCAGGCTGGTGCTGGAGTTGTTTCCAAATCGGTCGAAGAAAATGAATTACAAGAAGTCAATCATAAATTAGGAGCGCTTCGTCGCTCAATAGAAATCGCTCAAAACCTATAAACTATGAAAATTTTAGTTATCGATAATTACGATTCGTTCACCTATAATTTAGTGCATTCATTAAAGAAATTCGCCGATGATATTACCGTTGTTCGCAATGATGGAATTACTTTGGAAGATGTGAATAATTATGATAAAATATTACTTTCTCCAGGTCCAGGAGTTCCTGATGAAGCCAATTTATTGAAACCAATCATCGAGAAATATGCTTCAACAAAATCTATTTTTGGCGTTTGTTTAGGACAACAAGCAATTGGAGAAGTTTTTGGAGGGAAATTATTAAATACACAAGAAGTTTTTCACGGAGTTGAATCTAAAATTGAAGTAATAAAAGACGAAGTGTTATTCCAAAATTTACCAAAAAAATTAGAAGTTGGACGTTACCATTCTTGGGTAGTTTCAAATGAAGATTTTCCTGAAGAATTAGAAATTACAGCAGTTGGTCCAAAAGGAGAAGTGATGGCTTTACGTCACAAAACGTATGATGTTCGCGGTGTTCAGTTTCATCCAGAATCTATTTTAACACCACTTGGAGATGAGATGATTAAGAATTGGTTAGAAGCTTAAAACGATGAAAAAATTATTAAATTTATTATTCGAAAATTATACTTTGAGCGAAAATGAAGCCTATCAAATTATGGTGGAAATTTCGGAAGAAAAATATTCGGCTGTCGAATTAGCTTCATTTATGACCATTTTTAATATGCGTAACATTACGTTGGAAGAATTAAAAGGATATCGTCGAGCGTTGTTAGATTTATGCATCAAAGTTAATTTACCAAAGCAAGCGATTGATGTTGTAGGAACGGGCGGTGACGGAAAAGACACTTTTAATATTTCGACATTGAGTTGTTTTGTCTTGGCTGGAGCTGGAGAGAAAATTATTAAACAAGGAAATTACGGAACGTCGTCTGTAAGCGGTTCTTCGAATATGTTGGATAATTTTGGTTACGAATTTTCTGTTAATCAAGATAAATTAAAACGTGAGTTCGAAGAAGTTGGAATTACATTTTTACATGCGCCACTCTTTCATCCGGCTTTAGCGAAAGTTGCTCCGATTAGAAAAGGTTTGGCGATAAAAACATTTTTCAATTTAATGGGGCCTTTGGTGAATCCTGTTCAACCAGAATTTCAAAATTTAGGAACATATGATGTCAAAACTGCTCGATTATATCATTATGTGATGCAAAATTCGGGCGTGAAATATTCGATTTCGACTGCGTTGGCTGGTTATGATGAAGTTTCGTTGACATCGCCTACAAAAGTGTTCAATAATTCGGGGGAATTTGTTTTAGAAAGTAAAGATTTTGGTTTAAATATTCTTCAACCTGATGAGATAAAAGGAGGAAAATCAATCGAAGAAAATTCAAAAATATTTTTGAGCGTTTTAGAAGGAAATTCAACTAAAGCACAAAAAGAAGTTGTTTTAGCAAATGCTGCTTTAGCGCTTAAAACAATTTATCCAACCAAAGATTTAATCGAATGTGTAGCAATTGCGAACGAAAGTTTAGACAGTAAAAAAGCATTGAATGTATTCCAAAAATTAATGAAACCATGAAAACGATATTAGACGAAATTGTCGCGCAAAAACGTATTGAAATTTTAGAAAAACAGAAAACTCAATCAATAGAAAGTTTTAGAAATTCAGAAAATTTTTTGCTTCCTGTTAAATCTACAAAAGCTTCAATTTTAGATAAATTAAAATCTGGAATTATTGCAGAATTTAAGCGAAAATCACCATCGAAAGGTTTTATTAACAAAGACGCAAATGTAAAAGAAGTTGTTTCCGGTTACGAAAAGTTTGGTGCTTCTGTCGTTTCTGTTTTAACAGATGAGCAATTTTTTGGCGGAAGTTTTGATGATTTAAAACAAGCAAAAGAAGTGTTGAATATTCCTGTTTTGCGTAAAGATTTTATTGTTGATGAATTTCAAGTGTACGAAACAAAAGCGATTGGTGCAGATTTGATGTTATTAATTGCAGAATGTTTAACAAAAGACGAAGTCTATAATTTAGCTAAAACTGCTAAGGGAATTGGATTAGAAGTTTTATTGGAATTACATTCAGAAGATCAATTAGAAAAGGTAAATGAATTCATTGATTTGATTGGAATTAACAATCGTAATTTGAAAAATTTCGAAGTTGATATTGAAAAATCAAAACAAATCTTGAAACAATTACCAACCGATTTAATTAAAGTTGCGGAAAGTGGAATTTCTGATCCTAAAACAGTAAAAGAATTAAGACAAGCTGGATTTCAGGCATTTTTAATTGGTGAAAATTTTATGAAAGCAGATAATCCATCTCAAGCATTTGAGCAATTTGTAAAAGAATCAAAATGAAACGTTTTCAAGTAAAGGTTTGCGGAAATAATAACATCGAAAATTTTAAAGAAATTGCAGCAATCGAACCCGATTATGTAGGCTTTATTTTCTATCCAAAATCAAAAAGATTTGTAGAAGACGAATCTATTTTTGAAGTTTTTCCGAATGCAGAAAAAGTTGGCGTTTTCGTGAATGAATCAGTCGAGAAAATTCTCGAAAAAGTTGAAGAATATAAATTAGATGTTGTCCAATTACATGGTGATGAAACAGCTGACTTTTGTGAAGAATTAATCAATCAAAAACATCAACGATTATTAACTGATGAAAACTTTTTAGACTTTAAAATTTGGAAAGCCGTTGGCATAAAATCGATTGAAGATTTTCAACAATTAACCACTTATCAACAAGTTATTGATAGTTTTGTTTTCGATACAAAATCAAATAATTACGGAGGAACTGGAAAGAAATTTGATTGGCAATTGTTAACAAATTATCAGTTATCAATACCCTTTTTATTAAGTGGCGGAATAACACTTGAAGATGCATTTATCTTGAAAAATTTTCAGCATCCGAAATGTATTGGATTTGATATCAATAGTGGTTTTGAGTCAGCACCAGGAATAAAAAAAACTGACGAAGTAAAACAGTTTATCGATACAATTGATGGACGAATTGAACAAAATTAAAAAAGAAACAAAATGAAATACGAAGTTGACGAAAGAGGTTTTTATGGTGAATTTGGAGGAGCATTTATCCCAGAGTTATTACATCATAATTGTGAAGAATTATCTGAAGCTTTAGCACAATATATCGATACAGACGAATTCAAAAATGAATTTAATTTGTTATTAAAAGATTACGTTGGTCGACCAAGTCCATTGTATTTTGCACCAAATCTTTCAAAAAGATATAACACCAATATTTTATTAAAGCGTGAAGATTTGAATCATACAGGTGCACATAAAATCAATAATGCGATTGGTCAAGCTCTTTTAGCAAAACGAATGGGTAAAACCAAAATTATTGCCGAAACTGGTGCTGGACAACATGGTGTTGCAACTGCTACTGTTTGTGCGTTGATGGGATTAGAATGTATCGTTTTTATGGGAGAAATTGACATTGCTCGTCAAGCACCAAATGTTGCACGAATGAAAATGTTAGGTGCAGAAGTTATTCCAGCAACCTCAGGAAGTAAAACCTTGAAAGATGCAACAAATGAAGCGATTCGTTATTGGATCAATAATCCTGAAACTTTTTACATCATTGGTTCTGTAGTTGGTCCTCATCCTTATCCAGCAATGGTAACGAAATTCCAAGCGATTATTTCAGAAGAAATTAAAGCACAAATGAAAGAGAAATATGGGAAAGAAAATCCTGATTACGTGATTGCTTGTGTTGGTGGCGGAAGTAATGCTGCGGGAGCTTTTTATCATTTTTTAAATGATGATTCTGTCAAATTAATCGCGGTTGAAGCGGCAGGTTTGGGCGTAGAATCTGGAGAAACTGCTGCTACAACTATCAAAGGAACAGAAGGAATTATTCACGGAAGTCGAACATTATTGATGCAAGATAAAGATGGACAAATTGTTGAACCTTATTCAATTTCGGCTGGATTAGATTATCCTGGCGTTGGTCCTTTACATGCGCATTTGTTCAAAACTGGACGTGCTGAATTCTTAAATGCAACAGATGATGAAGCCTTGGAAGCTGCTTTTATGTTGACAAAAGAGGAAGGAATCATTCCTGCATTAGAATCTTCTCACGCTTTAGCTGCTTTAGAAAAAATTAATTTTAAACCGCAAGACATTGTGATTCTGAATCTTTCAGGAAGAGGAGATAAAGATTTAGAAACATATATGAAAGTTTCCGAAAAATATTCTTAAAAATATTTGGTTAATTTTCAAAAATCACCTTACATTTGCACCCACGATAATGAAATCTATCGGGGTGTAGCGTAGCCCGGTCATCGCGCCTGCTTTGGGAGCAGGAGGTCGCAGGTTCGAATCCTGCCACCCCGACAAAATTTTCATCCGAAAATAGAAAGATTTATGGTAAAAGAATGACCGAATCGGGGTGTAGCGTAGCCCGGTCATCGCGCCTGCTTTGGGAGCAGGAGGTCGCAGGTTCGAATCCTGCCACCCCGACAAAATTCAATGAATTTTTGGATCGGTCCAGTAGCTCAGCTGGATAGAGCAACTGCCTTCTAAGCAGTAGGTCTCAGGTTCGAATCCTGACTGGATCACACGTTTTATTAAAAACCAGGAGAGGTGCCAGAGCGGTAATGGAGCAGATTGCTAATCTGTCATCGGGAAACCGATGCCAGGGTTCGAGTCCCTGTCTCTCCGCATTTTTTTTGAATGACCGAATCGGGGTGTAGCGTAGCCCGGTCATCGCGCCTGCTTTGGGAGCAGGAGGTCGCAGGTTCGAATCCTGCCACCCCGACAAAAACCTTTGTATATTTGCAAAGGTTTTTTTTATACATTTATTTCATGAAATCTATCTTAGGTAATAAAGAATCTTTTGTCTCATACTCTGTCGCTTTTCTATTTATTTTAATCATGATTGGAACAGCAATGATTTATGATGATAAAGAAATTATTTTACCAGAAGTTGCTGCATTATCTGTCGGAATTTTAACGTTTCGAGAAAATAAATGGCTACAACGACCATTTCATATTTTTTTACTTCCATCCATAACTGCTATTTTAGGATTTGGGATTAATTTTTTACCGATTATATTATCATTCAAATTAGCATTGGTATTGGTTGCAATGTTAATTGTCTTGAAAATTTTTAAAAGTCAACTTGCGCCAGCATTAGCTACGGGATTATTACCAATTGTTACAAATACAGAATCTTTTGTATTTCTATATGCGATATTTCTATTTGTCTTTTTACTTTTTCTATCAATAAAAATATTCAAACTAAAACCAACTGAAAATGCGGTTCCAATGATTTATACAAGCCATAACAGATGGTTAATCGGATTATGTGTAGTTTGGTTTACAGCTTGTTATTTTAGCGGTTTTGCACATTTCTCTGCTATTCCACCTATTATCGTAATTTCTTTTGAATCTTTAAATAATCCAACATTAAAATTAACCGTACGTCTAAAACGTATTCTTGTAATGTTCATGGCTACAATGGCTGGTTGTTTAACAATGCATTATCTTGATAATTGGTTAATCATTGGCTTGATCGATTTGATTATCGTAATGTTTATTTTGAAATTAACAGATTTACGCTTACCTCCTGCTTTTGCAATGGTTATTTTACCAATGATTTTACCTTCTGACTCGATAAAATATTTACCTGTTGCAACATTAATCATGAGTATATTTTTTATGCTATCGATTTATATTATTCAGAAAGTTGCTTATCCAAAAGCGATTGATTTCAAATAAAAAAGTCATCCAAAATTGAATGACTTTATGACTATTTTAATATGTTTCTTCGATTGATTTTACCATATTATAAATGAACTCGTTGTAAGGTGTCGGAATATTATATTGTTTTCCTAAACTGATAATTTCGCCTGCAAATTCATCCACTTCCGAATATCGTTTTGCTTCGCGATCTTGTAACATCGAAGTTTTACCAAATTCATCCACAATTTTCATCGTAGATTTCATTCGATCCACTTCTTCTTGACCAATTGCAACTCCATGTGCATTCCCAACTGCAAGAACTTCATTAGAAATCATATCCATTAAAACCTCGAGATGTTGATTGGTACGAAATTGTCCATATGGAAACTCCAACAAAAACGTCAATTGATTTCCGACAACATTTACCAAATATTTCGCCCACTGCGCTTTCTGAATATCATCCGATAATTGATTTGGAATTTCAGCAACATTCATCAATTCATGTAAATCGACTAATTTATCATGATTAATTGAATCCATTTTCCCAAAAATAATTTTTCCTATACTCGAAAACGTCACGCGATTATCAACTTTTACAGCATCCATATATGCAACTGCATTCACCACACGATCCCATCCAAAATGATCTGCCAAAACACGTTCAGAAGAAATTCCGTTCATCAAACTTACAATCATTGTGTTTTCACCAACAAAAGGCTTCATATCTTCTATCGCTTGCTGTAAATGTGAACTTTTAACGACTAAAAATATATAATCTGGATAATTATTCTCCTCGATTTTTGTGACATAATTAAAATCATACGCTTTATCATTCACAAAAATTTGCGATTTTTCGTATCGATTTTTTCGCTCCTCATCTACAATTACACTTACAATTTCTGGATTATATTCATAAAAACTCGCTGCATATTTTGCTCCTAAAGCTCCCAATCCAAGAAAATAAATTGATTTCATTTTTTTGTTATTTAGAAGATAAATTTAAAATAAAATCTACAACATTTACGAATTAAAGTCTTTGAAAAAATTTAATATTTCGGTTATAATTAGTTTTGATAAACTTTTGACAATTCTTTTGGATTGAGATACAAATAATAAATCAAATTACGCAAATCATCAAGGTTTGAGCTAGAATCTACAGCTATTTCATTCTCTTTTTGAAAATTCTTTTTCAATACATCATACAATTGATTTATTTTCTTCCAATTATCTTTTGCAGCAATTTTTTCAACAGATTTATTATTCGCAGATTTCGCTAATTGTGAGGGCATTTTCTGAATCGCTTCAAATAAAACATATAGATTGTTGACATGATTGATATAATTGTATGTTTCATTTACGGCAAAATAATTCAGAAGAGTTTTCTCTTCATCCGAAATTTTCAAGCTTGAAATTAACATCATTTCCTCACCTAACCATTCATAAGCCGACAATCCAATTTGAGAAGCATTTGACGTCACAACCATTCTTGGAATTGGTTCTGCATTTGCAATTTTATTTAAAGTAAATCCTGTTTTTTGATTCAGAATATTCAATCGATTATTTGCAGGAGCAAGACATTCAAAGCATAATCGCAATTGTATCCTAACGCAATAATCTCTTCAAATTCAGAAAAAATATCGGCAGAAGTATCGTTGTTAAAACTCTCAAAATTTTGCAAACAATTATCTTGATATTTTTCTATAAAATCATTCATAGAAGAATAATCTTTTTTATCATCATCCCAAATAAGATTAAAATTATAAGCAAAAATATTCACAAATTGCATCGTTTTACTTTGAGGATTTTCATCAACAAATTTTTGATATACTTCTACTTTAGGAGATTCTATATCGTAATCATCCATCAACGCAATTAAAAATCGTTCATTGATTGGAGTTTTAGTTCCAAATTTCTTTCCAACTGACTTTTTAAATTTCTCTTTATAATCAACAAAATATGATTTTTGATTATCATTCACCACAAAATAAACTTCGAGTTCAGAAAGAAGCCCAACTTTTTTGCCTAATTCTATATTATTATCCAACATATATTTTTCGAAAGTAGAATAATCAATTCCTTTTTCTTTCGTTTTTTCTAAGATCGTTTCATCAGGATAAACTCTCGAACCAAAAGGTAAAGAATATAAAAAAGGTCCATCTGCAAAAAGCTGAACAGAGGTAAATAATGTCAGTAAAAAAGTGAAAAATAATTTTTTCATAAGATTGATTTTTATAAAATTAGGAATTTAGTTGAATACTTTCTTTTATTTTATACGATTTAACATGAATAAAATTTATTATTAAAGCATTTTCTTTATATTAATTCAAACAAGACAATTCTTCAAATTGTTCTTTTAGAAAATAGTTTTTACATATATTTAACAAATTAATACATCACACGTGAGTCAAATAAATAATACTGAAGAAAAAGAATTACAAAGAGGCCTTACTAACCGACATATTCAATTGATTGCTTTAGGTGGCGCGATTGGAACTGGTTTGTTTTTAGGAATTGGACCTGCTGCTGTTTTAGCTGGACCATCTGTTATTTTGGGATATGCAATTGCAGGAATTATAGCCTTTTTTATTATGCGCCAATTAGGAGAAATGGTTGTTAACGAGCCTGTTTCAGGAAGCTTTAGTCATTTTGCATATAAATATTGGGGATCTTTTGCTGGATTTGCTTCTGGTTGGAATTATTGGATTCTTTATGTTTTGGTGAGTATGTCCGAGTTGACTGCAATCGGAATTTATGTACAATTTTGGTGGCCAGAAATCCCATTATGGGCGTCAAGTTTGTTTTTTTTTATTGTAATTAATGCATTGAATTTAGGCTCTGTAAAAATGTTTGGTGAAGCTGAATTTTGGTTTTCTATCATCAAAGTAATTGCCATTATTGCTATGATAATCTTCGGAGCTTACTTATTAATAAGCGGAACTGGAGGTGAACAAGCAACAATACAAAATCTTTGGAACAACGGAGGTTTTTTTCCAAAAGGTTGGTTATCTGGTAATAGCGAAGGCGGTTTTAGTGGATTATTCGCCGCAATGGCTCTTATTATGTTTTCTTTTGGAGGTTTAGAATTGATTGGCATCACAGCTGCTGAAGCTAAAAATCCAGAAAAAACAATTCCAAAAGCAACCAATCAAGTAATTTATAGAATTTTAATCTTCTATGTTGGAGCATTAATTATCTTATTTTCGTTAGCTCCTTGGGAAACGATTACGGATAAAAGTAGTCCTTTTGTAATGGTTTTTGAGAATTTGAATCATTTGAAACTAAATATTTTTGGTAACACAATTGATTTTTCAAGATTAATTGCCAATGCACTAAACATTATTGTTTTGACGGCTGCTTTATCAGTTTACAATAGCTCTGTTTACAGTAATAGTAGAATGTTATATGGTTTGGCAGAACAAGGAAATGCGCCTAAATTCTTAAAAAAATTAAACAAAAATCACGTCCCTGTTATGGCGATTTTAGTTTCATCTTTTTTCGCAGCAATTTGTATTTTAATTAATAAAATAATTCCAGAAGATGCATTTCATGTATTGATGTCTTTAGTGGTTTCTTCGTTGGTAATTAACTGGATTATGATTTCGATAACACATCTTAAATACCGAAAACAAAAGAATTTAGAGAATACAAAAACATTATTTCCATCTTTCTTGTATCCTATCAGTAATTATATTTGTCTAATTTTCTTATTTGGAATTTTAGTGATTATGTGGTTTACAGGACTTAAAATTTCAGTAGAATTAATTCCAGTTTGGTTGATCTTCCTTTACATCGCTTATCGAATTGTAAAAGAAAATAAAAAGACTAAGAATTCTTGATAAATTTTAATTTAAAATAGTTCATATAAAAGCTTCAAGATTACTTGAAGCTTTTTAATTTTACATCATGAAAAAAATAGTTGTTGGATTCATTTTGATGATGAGTTCTGTTGTGTTTTCACAAGAAATTTATCAAGTTATAGCACAAGAAGGATTGACTGTTAGAACAAGTCCTAATGGAAAACGAATAGGTAAAATTCCGTATGGTTATCCTGTTAAAATTTCAGAAAAAGGTGAAGCGTTTGCTATCAAAGATAATGGGAAAGCAAAAAGTGGAAATTGGGTAAAATTAGATGTTAGTGCCTCGAAATTAATTTTGGATGAAGGAGTCAACGATTCTTCTGCTCAAGGCGATTTGTATGCGTTTAGTGGTTATTTAATTACACAACAAAATTTTGTCAATCAATTCGAAACCGAAATTTCTACACATCCAGCTTTTAGTGAATTTTATTTGGCTACAGCTTATAAATGTTTCGCAATAAAAGGCGATTTTTTTGGAGATGGCGTGGTTGATTATTTGTATAGAATGATTGATACAAAAGGAAATATCCGTTTATTTATTGTGAATAACATGAAAACTGGAAGTCAAATTTATGGTTTGGGAGGAGCAAAAGATCCGTTCAAAATTACAAATTATGATTTCGGAACGTTGATGATGATTCCGAAAGGAACGCCACTTTATTCGAATTATAAAGATGGAGTGAAACGAAATTTAAATGGAGTTTCTAAAAATGAAATCGTAACTTTAGATTATGATGCGATTTATGTGCATCAAGATAATGCGAAAGAAGGCGGATTTATTTACCGAAAAGATGGTAAATGGAATTGGCTGAACCAAAAATAAAACTAAAATAATTATGCAAAATATAGAAGGTAAAGTAGCTTATATAACGGGGGGAACAAAAGGAATTGGATTAGGAATTGCAAAATCATTGGTAGAAAATGGTTTGAAAGTGGCAATTTCTGGACGAAACATTGATGATGTTGAAAAAGCTCGTCATTATTTAGGAAATCAAAATGTATTGGCTATTCAGTCGGATGTGAGACATTTCGAAGATGAACAAAATGCAATTGAGCAAATTATTTCTGCGTTTGGACGTTTGGATATTGTGATTGCAAATGCTGGTTTAGGAAAATTTGCGCCAGTTGATGAACTTTCTTTAGAAGATTGGAATGCGATGATTGATACAAATTTGACGGGAGTTTTTCATACGATAAAAGCTTCAGTTGAAGCATTAAAAGTTTCGAAAGGATATTATATTTCGATTGCTTCTTTGGCGGGAACAAATTTCTTTGCGAATGGAGCTGGTTACAATGCTTCGAAATTTGGCGTTGTTGGTTTTACGCAGGCTGCGATGTTAGATTTGAGAAATTATGATATCAAATGTACAACGATTATGCCTGGTTCTGTGACTTCAAATTTTAATGATCATGTGCCAAATTCTGAGGATGGATGGAAAATTCAGCCCGAAGATTTAGGACAAATGGTCGTTGATTTATTGAAAATGAATCCAAATGTTTTGCCAAGTAAAATAGAAGTTCGTCCTACGAAAACAAAATAATTTAAAGATCTCGATAAGAGATCTTTTTTTATGAAGAAAATATTTCGTAATTACCAATAGTTTACATAGTTTCGTGGAAAAATAAGAAATACAATAAAGGTATTTTTTTAATGAATCCTTTTTAATGAGTTTTAAAAAATCAGTCAATCATTTTCGTCGTACAATTATGCGTCGATTAACAGGAGGAATAGGTGATGGTAATTTACCAAAAGTAGACAAAGAAAAACCTCTTGAACTTAATAGAGTGCTGATAAACAGACCCAATCAGCGTCTGGGGAATATTCTATTGATTACACCTTTGATTCAGGAAATTATCCGATATAATCCTGATGTTAAAATTGACTTATTTGTAAAAGGAAAGGTCGCTCCGATTATTTTTGAGAACTATCCTCAAGTTGATCAAATTATTGAATTACCTAAAAAACCTTTCAAAGAATTGATTCAATACGCTAAAGTTTGGCTAAAAATCAAGAAAAAGGATTACGATTTAGTGATTAATGTTGATAAAAATTCATCTTCAGGACGACTTTCAACTTCTTTTGCGAATTCTAAGTATAAAATTTTTGGGAATGAATTTGAAATGAATTCGAATCAAGAAATTCATATTCATCAAGCACAATATCCAGTTCATCAATTCAGAAAATATTTAGAATTATTTAAAAATCAAGAAGAAACTCTAAATATTCCAACTCTAAATATTCAGTTAACAGAGCAAGAGTCTACAAAAGGAATAGAAATGTTAAATGAATTGATTCAAGATCCTTCAAAGAGAACGTTGGCGTTTTTTACGTATGCAACAGGTGTAAAATGTTATGATGAGGAATGGTGGATAGAATTTTATAATTTATTTTATCCAAAATATTCGCAAGAATATAATCTAATTGAAATTTTACCTGTCGAAAATATTTCGATGCTAAATCATAGATTGCCTACTTATTACAGTAAAGATGTGAGAGAAATTGCAGCCGTGATGAAAAGTTGTGAATTTGTGATTGCAGCCGATTCTGGTATGATGCATTTGAGTTGTGCAGCGCCTACAAAAACAATTGGTTTGTTTAAAGATCAAAGCTTCTTAGAGCGTTATAAACCTTATGGAAACGGGAATGCTGTAGTCTTGATTAATAATGAAGATAAGGGTATTCTTATTCAAGAAATGGATAAATTATTGGTTTAAAAAAGCTGTTTTTTATCATTAAATAAAGTTTGTATTGGTTTGATATGAAATAAATTAGCTTCAACAAAAATATTTTAATTTCGTTTGATTATTTCATAGCTTTGTCCTCTGAAATAATTTAAAAATGTCAACAGAGTTTACAATTATCATCCCAATTTATAATGAGGAAGATAACTTGATAAGATTGGAAGAAACAATGAATCAATATCTGTCAAAGTCAATAAAACAGACTGAAATTTTATTGATTAATGATGGTTCTAAAGACAAAAGTTTGGCTCTTATCAAAGAGATTTGTAATAGAAATCAAGCTTTTCATTATATTTCTTTTGACAAAAACTATGGTTTATCTGCTGCTATAAAAGCTGGTTTTGATACAGTGGAATCAAAATGGGTTGGTTATATCGATGCTGATTTACAGACTGATCCAGAAGATTTCAATAAATTATTAGCGTTAGCAGATCAATATGATTTGGTGACTGGAGTTCGTGCAGATCGCAAAGATTCTTTCGTGAAAAACATGTCATCTAAAATTGCCAATTCTATTCGTAGAGCATTTACCAATGATGGAATGGATGATACGGGTTGTCCATTAAAAGTTATAGATGCTGAAAAAGCGAAAAAAATTCCGATGTTCAAAGGATTGCACCGTTTTTTACCAGCTATGATTTTATTACAAAATGGAACGGTTACTCAAGTTCCTGTCAAGCATTTTCCTCGTATTGCAGGCGAATCAAAATTCAATTTATGGAACCGTTTATTAGGACCGTTAATGGATTGTTTTGCATTTGTTTGGATGAAGAAAAAATACATCAATTATAAAATTCAAGAAAGAGCGTAATGCCAAATTGGGTTATCATCAGTATTGGTTTTCTTGCACAAGTACTTTTTTCGAGTCGTCTTATTTTACAATGGATTGTTTCCGAAAAGAATAAGAAAGTTCTTACACCAAAATTATTTTGGGAAGTTAGCTTGTTTGCCTCTGTTTTGCTATTTTTATATGGTTATTTACGTCATGATTTTTCGATTATGTTGGGACAAACATTGACGTATTATATCTATATAAGAAATATTCAACTTCAAAATCATTGGAAAGAATTTCCGAAAATAGTACGCATTTTCTTGTATATTTTTCCTGCATTAATTGTTTTATATGGTTTCAATAACGGAATTTTTGATGTAGATTTATTATTCAAAAACGAAAAAATTCCGATGTGGCTTTTATCTTTAGGAGTCGTATCTCAGGTACTTTTCACATTTCGTTTCGTCTATCAATGGATTTATTCCGAACGAAAACACGAATCGCAATTACCAATGGGATTTTGGGCCATTAGTTTAACAGGATCATTGTTGATTTTAACTTACGCGATTATTCGAAAAGATCCCGTCTTATTTGTTGGTCATTTTATGGGATTTATCGTTTATGCTCGAAATATATTAATCAAACGAAAAGAAAAAAATGGTTCAGTGGATTAAGCAAAATTCAGTTTTATTTTTAATCATCGTAACAATTTTGATGTTGTTTGTCAATCTTGGCGTTTTACAAACGAACATTATGGAAGCTCGAAACATTATTTCGGCGCGAGAAATGGTACACGATGGAAACTGGATTTTTACTACGCTTAACGGCTTGCCTCGCTATGAAAAGCCACCTTTACCAACTTGGATTACCGCTGCTTTTGGAAGTGTTTTTGGTTTCGAAAACTTTTTTTGGTTACGCATTCCAGTTGTTCTAATTACCATTTTATTGGTCGTTTGGTTCTATAAAACATTAACGCATTTCGATTTAACAAAACAACAAGTTGTTAATTCTTCATTGGTTTTAATTACTTCATTTTACGTGTTTTTCTCTGGAAGAGACAACAATTGGGACATGTACACGCATAGTTTTGTGATGGGAGCGATATTGTTTTTAGTGAAAGAATTTCAATCATCAAAATTTAATTTTTTCAACTTTATTGCTGCATTTTTCTTGTTAGGATGTTCGATAATGAGCAAAGGTCCAGTTTCGTTGTATGCGTTATTTTTACCGTTTTTAATTGCTTATTTTATTGTTTATAGATACAAATTAGGAAGAAATTTAGGAATCACAATTTTAACGATAATATTAGGTTGCGTTGTAGGATTTGCATGGATGATGTATGTCAAATACTTTGATGCAGAACATTTTTTAGCAGCTTCTCAAAAAGAAGTAAACAATTGGCACAGTTACAACACTCGCCCAATTTATTATTATTGGAGTTTCTTTACGCAATCGGGTTTATGGACAATTCCAGCTTTGGTTAGCTTGATTTATCCTTATCTAAAAAATAAAGTTGCAAACAAAAAAGCTTATCAATTTGCTTGGTTATGGACAATTTTATCGGTGGTTTTATTATCTGTAATTCCAGAAAAAAAATCAAGATATTTATTACCAGTTTTAATTCCATTAGCGATGAATATTGGCTTTTACATCGAATATTTACGATTAGAATTCAAAAATTTATCAAATAAAACCGAACGATATTTTACCAATTTTACGTTTGGTTTATACGGAATAATAGGAATTGCGATTTCAGTTGGTGTTTTTATTTATACAAAAGATCGTTTGTCAGAATTTTTAATTTGGTCGATTCCTTTTGCTGTTGTTGGATTAATTTTAGGAATCTCAATTTTTAAAGGATTGAAGATAAAATCATTTGAACAGATATTTTACTCAACTATTTTATTGATGTGCTCGGTTGTAGCATTTGGATTTCCACTTTCTAAATTAACTTTTTCCGAAGAATTGTATTCTTCTGCTAAAAATCTGAAAAAATTAGAACAACAAAATCAAATCAAAACATACGAATGGCAAAGTTTTGTTCCTGAAATAGTGTTGGATTATGGGACTTCAATTCCTGCAATTAACGATGGAAAGAAAACTATCTTTCCGAAAGAAGAGAAATTTGGAATGTTAGCAAGTCCGTCAGATTCTACTTTTTTTGCGGATCATTTCAATAATTATTCAATCAAAAAAATTGGTGTGGTCGATTTGAATCATTCTTCAAAAAATCAAAAAAATTATAACGATCGTATCCAAAGAAACTATTATTTGATTCAAAAAAAGTGATTAAATTTCGAGTAAAATTTTTAGCTTAAATTTTCGTTATTCTAATAAAATCTTTTGCAGTTTCGGATTCTATTTTTTCTATGTTTTTGGTTAGTGAACAGTTTTGTTTTTGCTCAACATTTTGGGTGGAAAAATCCTAATTTTAGACAAGATTCTGTTCAACTTTCTGATACGATAAAGCTTCAAAATAAAGGAATTTTATCCGAAAAATTTCAAATTTTAGATTCAACAGGAAATCCAATTTCAAAAGAATTTTATACGATAAATTTTGAACGAAACGAGGTTTATTTCAATTCTTCAATCGCCAAACAAATGGTGAAAATTCAGTATTTTGTTAATCCAAAATTAGCCGAATCTGTTTTTTATGCCAAAAATCCGAATATCATTGTTAATGATGCAAAACCAGTTGATATTTTTCATCAAATAGAACCGAATTCAAAACAAGCGAACAAAGATGTTTTTGATGGTTTGAATAGTAAAGGTTCGATGGTTCGTGGTATTCGTTTTGGGAATAATCAAAGTGCGTCTGTGCAATCTTCGTTGGATTTGGAATTGTCAGGAAAATTATCGGATGATATTACAGTAAATGCGGCGATTGCGGATAATAATGTGCCAATAGAATCGGATGGATACACGCAAAATCTGCAAGAATTTGATAAAGTTTACATCGAATTAGCCAGTAAAAATTCGAAAATTAGAGCTGGACATATTGATATTAATACCAATCAAGAACGAGATTTTTTCAATCCATTTAATCAAAAAGTAACAGGTTTACAATTGTCAACTCAGTTAAAAAGCGAAAAATCGTCGACCAATATTTTTGCTTCTGGAAGCATTACACGAGGTGAATTTATGCGTGTTAATTTTGTTGGACAAGACGGAAATCAAGGTCCTTACAGGCTTTCTGGAAAGAATAATGAATTGTATGTGATTATTATTTCGGGAAGTGAAAAAGTATATATTGATGGTGTTTTGTTGGAGCGTGGCGAGCAAAATGATTATGTAATTAATTACAATACAGGAGAAATTTCTTTCACTTCAAACCGATTGATTACCGCAAATACGCGTATTAATGTGGAGTATTTGTACAATTCTCGAAATTATTCACAAGTTTTACTTTATGGTGGAGCTGAATACGAATCGGAACGATTGAAATTGTCAGGTTTTTTCTTTTCTCAAGGAGATTCGAAGAATAATTCACTTGGAAATGATTTGACAGATGCTGAAAAGCAAATTTTGGCAAATGCAGGGAATGATCCAGATAAAATGTACACCATTTCTGCAGAGAAAACGACGTATGATTCGAATAAAATCTTGTATCGAAAAGTAAATCAAAATGGATTAGATATTTTTGAATATTCGACGGATCCAAACGATGAATTGTATCAAGTGGCTTTCACGTATGTTGGCGCTAATCAAGGAAATTATCGACAAATAAATGCGAATCAAAATGGGAAAGTCTTTCAATATAACGAAGCAATTGCTGGAGTTTTACAAGGTGATTATGAACCAATAAAGCAATTAATTTCGCCTAAAAAGTTGCAGATTTATACGTTGAATGGACAATATCAATTGAGAAATAATGGAAATGTTGGTTTTAATTTAGGTTTGAGTAATTATGATCAAAATTTATTTTCATCGATTGATGATCAAAACAATTCTGGTTTAGCAACTCGTGTTTATGGTGAAAAAACATTTTCTTTCAAAAATTGGAAAATTACACCTTATGCGGAATGGAATTTTATTAATAAAAATTATAAAAGTGCAGAGCGTTTACGAGCTGTTGAATTTGCACGAGATTTTAATTTGGAACAAGAATTAAGTGGCGTAAATCAGAATTTTATCACAGCAAAAATCAATTCATCTTGGAAAGAAAAATTTAATGCACAATATAAATTCGATTATCTTGAAAATACTGGTTTGTACAAAGGTTTGAGAAATCAACTTGATGCAAATTATAAAACTGAAAAAGACGAAATCGTTGCGCAAGCAAATATTTTATCAACAAAAGCAACGCTTCAAAATACCAATTTTGCGCGTTATATGGTAGATGGAAAACGAAAAATTGGAAATAAATTTTGGGTTGGAGCGAGAGTTTGGGGCGAGAATAATGACATGGATGATTTGACAAAAAATCAAAAATCAGATTTAAGTTTTAAATGGAATGAATTTCAGTTGAAAGGAGGTTTTGCAGATTCGCTTGGTCATAAAATCGATTTGACGGTTTATCAACGTCAAGACGATTCGGTTCGTTTAGGGACTTGGCAAAATATTCAACAAAGTAAAGGAGCTATTTTTAATTCAACATTAATACAAAAACAAAATCATCAATTAAATTTAAATTTCCATTATCGACGAGTTAATTATCAATTTTTAGATGCGCCGAACGAAGATTTTATGACAGGAAGCGTAAAATGGTACAAAGCTTTTTTCAATCAAGGTTTACAATTAAATGTAGATTATGAAGTGGGAAGCGGTGTGGAACCGCAGCGTGAATTTCAGTATGTAAAAGTTTCGGATGGAATGGGAATTTACAAATGGACGGATTATAACGGCGATGGAATTGAGCAAATTGACGAGTTTGAAGTGGCAGAATTTATCGACCAAGCAAATTATATTCGCGTGTATACGAATACAATCGAGTATTTGAAAACGAATAAAAATCAATTCAATTTTACGTTGCGTTTTCGTCCAAAACAAGTTTTTAATACCGAAAATGAATTCTGGAATCGTTGGATGTTTCAACAAAATATCTCGGCAAGTAACTCGTTGCGCAAAGAAGGAACGACGTTAGAATGGAATCCTTTTACGAATTCGGCTCAAATTTTAGGTAAAACAAGAAGTATTCGTTCGTCGATTTTCTTTAATCAAGGAACACAATATAAATGGTCGTCAAATTTTATTTACAATCAACAACAATCCCAAACGTATGTTTACACAGGTTCTGAATACCGTGATTCAGACAGTTATTTGTTGCAAGCGCGTTATAAGATTTTGCAAGATCTAATCGCAAGTTTCGATACTGAATATATGGTGATTAACAGCGATTCTGAATTATTTTTGAGTAGACGATATAAGTTAAATAATCTTCGTTTATCACCAAAAATTACGTATCAAACAGAAAAAAATCTTGTTGCGTCGTTGTTTTATAATTATCAAAATAAGAAGAATGTTTCGGGTGAAGAGCAATTAAATCAGTCGGATTTGGGAACAGAAATTCAATGGAACGGTTCGGATAAAATGAGTTTGTTGGGAAGTTTTAGTTTTATCAACAATAAATTTATCGGAAACCAAGAATCTGTTGTTGGAAATCAAATGATGGAAGGTTTGCGCGCTGGAAATAATTTTGTTTGGCAGTTGCAAATCCAACGGCAAATCACAAGTTTTTTGCAATTGAATATTTCGTATGATGGACGAAAAACCGAAGAAAATAAGCCAATACATACGGGAAGTGTGCAAGTGCAAGCGAGGTTTTAAATAAAAAAAGACGATTTTATAAAATCGTCTTTTTTTATTATTTTTACATTCTATTTACTTCATCTTGATTTCCAGTTTCGCGATTTTTTACTGATAATTTATTACTTCCGAATTTATAATTCAATCCAATTCTTATGCTTTGAGTATCCCATACATTCGCAAAAGTTTGTACGATTCCATTGTTATTTTGTGATAAATATTCTTGCGCTTTGAAAATATCTGTTGCATTCAAACTCAATTCTAATTTTTTATCTAACATCAAATATTTGAACGAAAGATTGAAACGAGCATAAGGTTTTAGTTTATAATTTTGGAAAGTTTCTCCAAAATTTTGAAAATAAATCAAGTTAATAAACATCGTTTTTTGTTGATTAAGCGTAAAATCATTTGTCGAAAATAATGAACTCGACCAACCTTTGAATCGCTTAGAAGAAATTGCAACATTTGCGCTCGAATAAGAAACTTCAAAAGTAGTAACGCTTGACCACCATTTTGTAGGATTTATCGTCATATTTTGGCTCAAACCAAAGCTATCCGAATCTACAAAATTCATCCAAACAAAAGTATTATGTTTTGTGTTCTCATCAATGATTGAAGCTTGATTGACACCATCTCTCAAACTTGAATAATAAAGTCGAGTATCAAATTTTTTGTAAGTAAAAGTAAGTTCTAAATTGTGTGTAAAAGCTGGTTTCAAAAAAGGATTTCCTTCGTTGTAAACATATTCGTTTTGTATCATTCGAAAAGGATTTAAACTTTCGTAATTTGGACGATTGATACGACGCGAATAATTAATTCCTAAACTTTTACTTTTATCAAAAGTATGCAACAAATAAAATGACGGAAACAGTTTGATATAATCTGTTTTATTCGTTTGATTATTTTCTCTCGAAAAACCTTCTGTTTGTGTTGCTTCTAATCTCAAACCAGCTTGCATCTGCCATTTTTCTCCAAACTTTTTACTTCCGTTCAAATAAATTGCTTCGTTATTTTCTTTGTATTTGAAAAGATTCGACAAATTTTCATCAAATGTATAGTTGTAATTTTCGTCTGCTTTATATGCTTCAACCAAATTATTTGATTTTGATTGCGAAAATTTAGCCCCAAAACTCCAATTGAAATTTGTTAAAGGAAGTTCTACATCAATTTTAGATGAAAAATTCTCAATACGATTGTTTAAATTACTTTTTCCACCAAAAAAAGAATCTTCTATTAACTGATTATTTTTGTAAGAATTGGTTGCATAAGTTCTATTCATAGGAGATGAATAATTGGCGTAATCGGCATCAAATGAAATCTTTTTACCTAATGAATCAAGTGCAAATTCAGAATAAAGATTGACCAAAGATTGATTCGTCTTACCATTTTCGAATGAATTTCCTTTATTTGTTTGATAAACTTCGTTCGCTAAATTCTTGAAAAACATTTCTTGTGGATTTTCTGAATTATATTTCGAATTGTTGAATGAAAATTTAGAACCAATTGTCCATTTATCGGTTAATTTATAATCAACAGAGAATCGTCCTCCTAGATATTTGTTGATATAATCTGTGTAAGAAATGTTGTGTCTGCACGCATCAGAGAAAAATAATTCGTTGTTCCATGTTCTCAGAAATCTTCTATCTCCAGCATTCAACGAAGTCTGAACTGTCCATTTATCTTTTTGTAAATTGTAAGCTGCATTGTAGCGCTCTGTGTTTCTTTTACTTCGCGTATATGATGCTCCAATAGTGGAATTCCAGCTATTATTTTTTATTTTTTTTGTTACAATATTTATAATTCCACTATTTCCTTCTGCTTCATATTTTGCAGGCGGAGTCGTGATGACTTCAATTTTTGAAATATCAGAAGCGCTAATACTTTCCAAATAATTAATCAAATCCGTTTGTGACATATAAGTTGGTTTGTCATCAATCAAAACCATTACAGAATTTTTTCCAGAAACCGCAATATTATCATTTGTTACATTCAAACCAGGAGTGATGCGCAAAACATCCATTGCAGTTCCGCCAGCAGCTGAAGTAGAGTTTTCTACATTGAAAATAAAACGATCGATTTTTCGTTCCATGATTTTCTTTTCTGCTCCAACGACAACTTCTTTCAAGTTTGTAGATGTTTTAATTTCAATCTTTCCTAAATCGATAGAATTATTCAATTGAATATCTTTCTCAAAAACAATTTCCTCAAAATAGCTGATTTCAAATTTGTACGTATTTTTCTTTGCTTCAATAGTGAATTTTCCAAGTTCATCTGTTGTTAAATTGATAATTGTATCTTGATTAGATATGGTAATATCAACATAAGGAAGCGCTTTGTTTTGCTCCGTAACTTCGCCTGTTAGAGTATAATTTTGAGCAAATAGAAAACTTGAGCTAAATAAAATGATAAGTTGAATAAATGTTTTCATGTTGAATTAATTTTAAACAAATATTCTCCAAATCGATTCTTTTTGAACTTTAAAATCGACAAACCCTACTATATTATCGACGAATTTGATTAAAACCAAAAACCTCGAGAATCTCTTGAGGTTTTTGATTTAATTTATTTTTCCTTCATAATAAACAGGATTTCCTTTTTCATCGAAACCAATTATAGTTAATTGATAATCTTTTGGTTTATCGTTGTTGAAATATTCTATTTCTGTGTCTTCTCCTGGAGCTGTATACAAATTAGGATTCCAAAATAAAGTACTTCTTATGTCATTCGGAACATCGTTGTAAAGCGACTCGTAATCATCATTGCTAAAATATGGCAGAGATTGATTGTAGCCACCAATCTGAATTAAATTATTTGGTAACATCGGCGTGTTATCAACTGGCGCATCACTTCCTCGTTTCGAGTAAATCGCAATTGCATTTCCAAGTAAACCAGCACCTTTGAAAATTTTTACCATTGCAATATCTCTAGGATTAATGCTGGTTATATTATCCGCAGTCATTTTCATTTCGTTCCAATAAATTGCAACCTCAGAATTTCTAATTTTAGGAACTCCATTAGAAACCGTTAATCCTGCAACTCGTCCCGCTAAAAAGTCCATAATATTTGTATAACCTTCTATTGGCTGAGATTCGTTCACAAAATCTATCACAGTTTCGTTTATATTATTAAACATTCCGCTACTTAATTCATTGTTCAGCTTCTCTGTTTTCGTTTTTTTGTCCGCTTTTACAACAACTTCTTTCAAGCGAATACTTTTATCATTGATGATTTTGATGTTCTGTTTATACGTATTTTGTTTCTCGATTTCCTCTTTATTTGTGATTTCTTCTAATAAATAAGGCGTTGCTGGCAATTTAGATTTATAACTTGTGCTTTTATAATTTGGTACAACAGATAAAGTTAAAGTTCCGCTATTGGCAGGTTTTCCATTTTCTGAATTCAAGAAATAATTCATCGCCATTGGCCCATAATAGAACAAATTATTCATCTCGAAGTTTCCTTCATAATCCGTATCAAGCGAAGCAAATTCTTTTCCATTATTTTGCATTTTATAGATAATACTCAACGAAGCATTGCTCAATTCTCTTCCGTTATTGTACGCTTTTACTTTGTACGAAAGATATCTACGATCATTGTCAATAGTAGGTTTTACGATGTTTCCAACCACTAAATCTTCCCAATTAAATCTTTTCCATTTTTCTGTTATTAAAAGCGCATCAAGATTTTCTGAGAATTCATTATTTTTAAAATATTGAGTTGGATGATTAATTTTCGAACTAAAATCTCTTGTCAACAACATCGCAGAAATTAAATTGTCTTCATCATTATTTTTTTGATCTTTGATAACAGCCGAAAAATTAATTTCTTCAGGATATTTTACCTTAATTGTATTTAATTCTCGAGGATTTGTTGTTGTTTCGAAAGAAATTTCTGGTTTTTTGTATGATTCTTTTGGATTGATAAATATCAAACGATTGGCAACTTCAATATCATTTGCATCAAAAATGGCAATGTTCAAAATACCTTTATCATTGTCTAAAACCTCTTTTGGAACATAAGTTGAAACCGATTCCACACTTTTTACAATTTGAGAACTCATCACAAGTTCGTTGTTAATTGTTCCAATAATTTTATAATTCAATAAAGGATTTTCTTGATTGATACTTTTTAATTGAATCACAATATCTTTGCTATTTCTAACAACTTTTAACAGAATTCCATCTTTTTTAGCTTCGGGTAAATCAATAATTTGTTGATTTCCTTTTTCGTCGTTCAATTGCACTTGATAAGATTTGCCTTCTTCAGCTCTCAACGCAAAAGTCGCAACATTCTCATCTAAATTATCAAATGTTGTAATTTTATTGGCAGGATTATTTTTCTCAAATACAAAACCATTCCATTTTTTTGGTAAATCTCCGTCCGATTTTAATCTTACAGCAAATTTAGTTGTTTGATTTTGAATAAAATTCCCACCTTCCGCAAAAGCTTTCGCATTCCATTTTAAATTTGGATTTGGAACAAGTTTTAACTTAGAATTTGGATTAAATATTTTAACTTGATTGATGTATTGAAATTCTTCTGAGAAGAAAGTCATGTACGTTGTGTAGGCTCTTACAAAGTAAATTCCTTCCTCGTTTTCGTTTTTGGTATTTAGCGTTCCGTCACTTTCACCGTTCACAATCGGAACCAGTTTTCGGTCGATTAATTTTTTGTCTTTATTGTATAATTCTACAATAAGATTTGTAGAAATTAAGCTCGGTTTGTAGCCATTTAATGTATAAGCTTTGAACCAAATATTGTCGCCAGCAATGTAATTTTCCTTATCAAATAATAAATAAACTTTTTCTTGAGCGTAATTTGTATCCAGACTTTTTATAGCCGTTTCCAATTTTGATTGCGCAAAAGTTGTAATCGAGCAAAAGTATAATGCGAGTAAATAAATATATTTCATGCGAGAATGATTAATCTAATAGAATGAATTTGAATTCTTAAAATTATCATTATTTAGACGATTTTCATTCATACTTTTTATTAAAGTTTATCATAACTTTTGATTGAATGACGATTTTTCTTCTCGAATAATGTTAATTTTTGTTAATGAATTTAATTAAAAGACTTTAAACAAAAAAAAACCTCGAGAATTTCTCGAGGTTTTAATTTATAAAGAAATGTTGTTAGATTAAATTCCGTCAACAATTGCATTTAATGTTGCAGATGGACGCATTGCAGCAGTTGTTTTAGCAAAATCTGCTTTGTAGTAACCACCAATATCTTGAGGTTTACCTTGCGCACCAATTAACTCTTCGTTAATTTTTGCTTCGTTTTCTTCCATAGCTTTTGCAACTGGAGCAAATTTAGCAGCTAAATCAGCATCTTTTGTTTGATTTGCTAACGCTTCTGCCCAGTACATTGCTAAATAGAAGTGAGAACCACGGTTATCGATAGTTCCTAATTTACGACCTGGAGATTTATCTGTAGCTAAGAATTTAGCATTTGCTTCATCTAAAGCATCAGCTAAAGTTTGAGCTTTTGCATTTCCTTGTGTTTGAGAAACGTGCTCTAAAGAAGCTTGTAATGCTAAGAATTCACCTAAAGAATCCCAACGTAAGTAACCTTCTTCTACGAATTGTTCGATGTGTTTTGGAGCAGATCCTCCCGCACCAGTTTCGAATAATCCACCTCCGTTCATTAATGGAACGATAGATAGCATTTTAGCAGAAGTTCCTAATTCTAAAATTGGGAATAAATCTGTTAAGTAGTCACGTAAAACGTTACCAGAAACAGAAATAGTATCTTTTCCTTCTCTTGCACGGCTTAAAGTTTCTTTCATAGCATCTTTAACGTCCATGATACGAATATCTAAACCTGTTGTATCGTGATCAGCTAAGTATTTTTCAACTTTTTTGATGATTTGTTGATCGTGAGCTCTTCCTTTATCTAACCAGAAAATTGCTGGAGTATCAGATAAACGAGATCTGTTAACCGCTAATTTAACCCAGTCTTGAATAGGAGCATCTTTAGTTTGAGACATTCTGAAAATATCAGAAGTTTCAACTTTTTGCTCTAATAATGTGTTTCCGTTTGCGTCTTCAACTTTGATTGTTCCGTTTGCAGGAGCTTGGAAAGTTTTGTCGTGAGAACCATATTCTTCCGCTTTTTGAGCCATTAACCCAACATTAGGAACTGTACCAATTTTAGTTGGATCTAAAGCTCCATTTGCTTTCATATCGTCTACAACAGCTTCGTAGAAACCAGCATAAGAACGGTCTGGGATGATCGCTACAGTATCTTCTTCAGCGCCATCTTTGTTCCACATTTTACCTCCGTTTCTTACCAATGCAGCCATAGAAGCATCAACAATAATATCAGAAGGAACGTGGAAGTTAGTAATTCCTTTATCAGAATTCACCATTGCTACACGTGGTCCGTTTGCTAAATCAGCTTCAATTGCAGCTTTGATTTCTGCTTCTTGTGCATGACCTTTGATTTTTTCGAATAAATCAGCTAAACCATTGTTCGGATTAATATCTAATGCTTTGAAAGTATCAGCATATTTTACGAAAACATCTTTAAAGAAAGTTTCAACGATAGCTCCAAAAATAACAGGATCAGAAACTTTCATCATTGTTGCTTTTAAGTGAGCAGACAATAATACGTTTTTATCTTTTGCTTCTTGAATCGCTTCTTGAACAAATGATCTTAAAGAGTTTAAGTTCATTACAGAAGAATCAATTACTTCTCCAGCTTTTAGAGGCGCTGCTGATTTTAATTCTTGTACAGAACCATCTTCTCCGTAAAATTTGATTGTATATTCAGTTGCGTTTTCTAACGTAGTTGAATTTTCAGTACCATAGAAATCACCGGATTTCATGTAAGCAACTTCTGTTTTGCTGTCTGTAGCCCAAGCTCCCATTTTGTGAGGATTAGCTTTTGCATAGTTTTTAACAGCTTTCGGTGCACGACGGTCAGAGTTTCCTTCACGTAAAACTGGATTTACAGCAGAACCTAAAACTTTTCCGTATCTAGCTTTGATTGCTTTTTCATCTTCATTTTTTGGTTCAGCTGGATAATTTGGTACAGCAAAACCTTTCGCTTGCAATTCTGCAATTGCTTCGTCTAACTGAGGAACAGAAGCCGAAATATTAGGTAACTTAATGATATTTGCTTCCGGAGTAGTCGCCAAAGCTCCTAATTCTGCTAAAGCATCAGGAATTCTTTGTTCTTCTTTTAAGAATTCAGGGAAGTTAGCTAAAATACGTCCAGCTAAAGAAATATCTGGAACTTCGATTGTAATATCAGCTGTTTTCGTGAATCCTTGTACGATTGGCAAAAATGAGTGAGTTGCCAACATCGGAGCTTCATCCGTAAGTGTGTAATGAATTTTTGACATTATGTTTTAAATTTTTTTGAGACTATTTTAATAATAGTCAATTAAAAATACATTTTTCAATTTTGAATGCAGAAACTGCAAACTTTGCAAATATACAATATTTAGCAGATTAAATTGACCATAAATCAATCATTTACACTAATTTTAGTATAATTTTTAACATGATTTTTGATAGGTAGTCAAGTTGATAATTTATTGAAAGAAAATTGTTCAAGTTGATAATTTTTGACTGATTTTTTTTTCAACTTTATGTATAAGTTCACTTTTGAGAAAGTCGTCTTTTTAATGCTTCTTAAGAAACCAATTTTTATAAACTTAGTTTCTTTCTTAATTTTGCATAAAAACAATTCTTTTGAAACAAAATTTAGCGACAATCGCATTTTATAATGTCGAAAATTTTTATTCTAAATCTTCAGACGAATCTTTTTTGCCCAGTAATTTTATCAAATGGAAAGATAATCGTTATGATACAAAGGTGAATAAGATTGCATTTTGCATCTCTAAAATTGGTAAATTAGAAACAAATGAATTGCCATATTTGGTTGGTTTGGCTGAGGTTGAAAATGAAGAAGTTTTAGAAGATTTGATTCAAAATGATTTTTTGAAAGATGGCGATTATAAAACACTTTTATATGAATCATTAGACGAAAGAAAAATAAATGTTGGATTAATTTATCGTCAACAATTTTTTGAAGTTATAGAAAGCGAACCAATTAGATTTATCTTTAAAGATCAGTATGATACAAAATCTTATACACGAGATATTTTATATGTGAAAGGAAATTTAGTTGGCGAAATTATTCATATTTTTATTGTTCATTTGCCTTCTAAAATTGATAAAGAAATCAATCAATTAAAACGTCAACATATTTTTAAAACGATTCGAAAAAGAATTAACGATTTGTTAACCGAAAATTATTCGGCAAAAATTGTTGTGATGGGAGATTTTAATGATGCTCCAACAAATTCTGACTTAATTGATGAATTGGATACTCGTTCTAAACAAGAAGAAATAAACAGAAACGAATTATTCAATCCAATGGTTAGTCTACAATCCTATAAAAGAGGTTCGATGATTTTTAAAAAACAATGGATGTTGTTTGATCAACAGCTTTTTTCGAAAGGATTTTTTACTTCTCACACAAATTTAGAATATATAAAAACAGATATTTTTGATGCTGATTTTTTGAAGAATACAGGCGGAAAATCAACAGGTTTACCATTTAGAACTTTTGTTGGTGGAAAATATTTCGGTGGATATAGCGACCATTTTCCCGTTTATACCATTTTAAAATATTAAATTTGTAGCGGCATAATTTTAAGAATAGGTGAGAATCCACGAAAATGGTCAGGTTGAGATTGACGGAATCGATAAGTTGATTCTGAATGCCTTTATGGACAATGCTAACATACCTGTTTCTCAATTAGCAAAAGAATTAGGTATATCAAATACGGCTGTTCATCAACGTATCAAGAAATTAGAAGCTTCTGGAGTGATTGATTCGACAAAAGTAATTGTAAATCCTTCAATTTTAGGTTATTCAACGATGTCATTTGTTGGTGTTTTTATGGACAAACCTTCTTCTTATAAATTAGTTGTGAAAGCTTTGGAAGAAATTCCAGAAGTAGTGGAAGCTCATTTTACAACAGGAAATTATGGGATTTTCCTTAAAATTTTGAGTCGTGATAATCTACATTTAATGAATGTGTTGAACAAAAAAATTCAGCAAATTGATGGCGTTACACGTACAGAAACTATAATTTCGTTGGAGCAACCAATAGATAGACAAATAAAACTTTAATATACAAAGATGAATATTAATCAATATTTAGACTCGACGTATCTTAAAACACCTGAACAAGCAGGTATTTCGAATTCTGATACATTAGAGATGGTGCATAAGTTAGCACAAGAAGCTATTGATAATGATATCTATGCGGTAATGATTCGTCCTGATTATGTAAGATCAGTTCGTGAATTATTGGATGAGAAAAAATCGAATGTTGTTTTGGGAACTGTAATTGGCTTTCCTGAAGGGACTTACGATTTGAATGAAAAGTTGAGAGAAGCGCAAAAAGCAATTGCTGATGGAGCCGATGAATTAGATTTTGTAGTAAACTACGAAGCGTTCAAAAAAGGTGATAGCGATAAAGTAAAAGAAGAAGTAGAAGCTGCAACATTAGTCGCATTGCGTGAAGGTAAAGTTGTAAAATGGATTATCGAAACTGCTGCTTTAACAGATGAACAGATTGTTGCTATAACACAATTAATTCGTGATACTGTTTTAGAAAAAGCAGGTGAAGAAAAAGCATCAAAAGTTTTTGTAAAATCTTCTACAGGTTTTTATAAAACTGAAAATGGAGAACCAAATGGAGCAAACGAGCATGTTATTAAATTGATGCTTGAAAATTCAGGTTCACTTCCAGTGAAAGCTTCTGGTGGAGTTCGCACAACAGAAGAAGCTGAAAAAATGATCGCTTTAGGCGTGAAAAGAATTGGAACATCATCTGCTTTAGCGATTGTAAAAGGAGAGCAAGGAGCAGAAGGATATTAGAAAGTTTCTACATTAAAATACGTTTTAAAAGTCTCAATATTTATTGAGACTTTTTTATTCATTAAAAATAAGCTTTCTTTTTTAGTTAATTTTTTAAAATACTTAAATAGCATATTGTATTTTATTATTTTTGGATCCCTAAAATTATAACTTGATTTATATCAAGTAATTTGGTTAAAAATGGTCGTAATTTTGCATAGATAACATTGATAAAATAGTATAGACGTATGTTGTTGAATAATCGTAAAGTTTATAATAATTTGGTTTTTGATGTAGGTATAACTGCATTTGAATTGAATGATATCCTACATACAGAAAAATTGAGAAAAGAGTTATCTGTTGATGAGTATTTTGGAATAATCTGGTCTGGTTCTAAAAAATTTGTTCATAAAATAAATGGAAAAGAATATTCGATTCCTAAAAACCATTTTCTTTTTATAGCTCCCAATATCTCTCAAGAATTTGTGAAACAAACTACTCGTACTGATGCTTATTATATTGTTTTTAAACAAGAATTTTATTCAAAATCAATCGAAGAGAACTTGAAGTTAGAAAATTCTACACTTTTTTCGCGAGATATTATAAATATTGTTGAGAATACAATTTGTTCTGCTCCAATTTTTGAGGCTAATTATTTGCAATATTTCTTTACTGCATTCGAAAATGAATTAGATATGAAGCTTGCTCATAATCTTTTGGAACGTATTATTATCAATGGTCAAATGGAAACATTTGATATGCAAAGCCAATTTATACAAGATGATTTTGATGTAGAACTTGCGACAAAATTCAAAAAACTTTTGCAAGAAAATGTCAAGGAAAATAAACAAGTATCTTTTTACAGTGATAAACTTTTTATTACAAAAAGAAGGTTAGATAAAGCAACTCAAATCGTTTTTGGAAAAACAGCAAAAGGAATGATTGTTGAAGAATTGATGAAAAATGCAAAGATTTTATTAGTCAACTCAAAAATGTCAATAAAAGAGATTGCGCTGGAACTCAATTTCCTTCAAGAAACCAATTTTACTGCGTTTTTCAAGAAAAACACGGGGATTTCTCCGACTAAATTCAGACAAGGCACTCGGAATTAAATAGTTAGAAATGTCGTTTTTCATCATCTTTTGGTATGATTTAATCTTTTAAAAATAAAAAACAACTTCTACATTTGCAATCGTATTTGAGAATAACCAATTATAAATATATAAACTACCAGATTATTTAACAAATATTTTTTAATAAATTTTTAACAAATTATAAAATGATGAAAAAATTAGCATTTATTTTAACGATTTTCTGTGCATTAGTTTCTGGAATGGCTTTAGCTCAAAAAACAGCTTCAGCAACATTGAATGTAAAATTATACCCAATTCAAACAATTCTTATTGGTACTGATAATACAGTTAACTTAGAATATCAAACAAAAGAAGATTATTCTAACGGTGTTACAAAAACTATGAACGACCACTTAATTGTATATAGTACTGGTGGTTTTGCTGTTAAAGTAAAATCTGAAAATGAAAACTTAGTTAGAAAAGAAGGTGATAGTAAAATCGATGTAAAAACAATTAACTTAGTAGCAACTTTAGGTTCAGGGAATGAATCAGGATCAACTTTCAAAGAAGTTACATTAGATAAATCAGACAAAAACTTGATTTCTAGTGATGTTGGTGGTACAGATTTAAAATTTAACGTTGCGTATAGTGGAATAGGAAACAACGATTATGTAAACAAATATTACAATGTTGAGAAACCTACCGTGTATACAACTACTGTAACTTATACAATAGAAGCACAATAATATAAAAAATAGGAAGTGGTATTGAAAAATATCACTTCTGTTTTTGCTTATGAAAGTTCTTCGTTTTTTAACAATCGTTTCTTTTTTAGCATTAATCATTTCAACTAAGATTAGTGCACAATCAGGTATTACTGTAAGTCCACCAAGGACTTATTTTGCGTTAAATCCTGGTGAGTCTGAGCGTAAAAAGATTATGGTAACCAATGTAAGTGATGCACATACATTAGAGTTGTCTGTTTCTTTTAATGATTGGAAGTATGATGAGTTTGGAGGTAATGTAGTCTCTGAACCTAATACTTTACCAACAAGTAATGCAAACTGGATCACAGTTTTACCAAGTAATACATTTACACTTTTGCCAAAAGAATCGAAAGAAATAGAAGTTCTGATGCAAGTTCCAGAAAAGATAAATGCAGAGAGTGTGCATACAGCAATGATGTACATCACGCAAACAAATCCGATTGCTGGACAAAATAAAAGTGGAGAAAATATTATATTCTCGATTCGTACAGGTATCAAAATTTATCAACGATTAAATATTGCACGTGATACAAATGTAGAGTTTACAAATTTTGTTTACGATAAAACTGAAAATCGTTTGGTGTTAAATATTTCGAATGAAGGAAATGTTTGGAGCGAAGGAACGATTAGAAATGAAATCATTAATCAAGAAAATGGTCAACAAATAAAATTGCAAGATGCAGTTTTTTATAGTTTACCAAATGATAAAAGAATTGTATATATACCATTGCCAAAGGATTTGCCAAAAGGCTCGTATATTGTTACCTCAACTTTAAGTTTTGAGAAAGATGATCAATTGAAAATTGCTGAATTGACGTTCTCAAATGATAAATAATAATTTGTTTCAGAAGATAGTTTCAACCATAACATTATTGTTGACAATGGCAGTTTCTGCTCAGTTTACGTTAAATGCTCATAATAATGGTTGGGTGCAAGTAAATGGAAGTAGTGGAGTTACGGCGGCTAATGTTGTGGCTGTAGAAATGCACATGTCTGGTCCTTTAAATTATAAAAATTGGTCTTTAGTTGCGCGTGTTGTTTCGCCTATTGTAAATTCTCAGAAAAAAGAATTTCCTGTCGAAAAACTGAAGCTAAAATTTAATAATTATACAACTTCTCAATATTATTCAGAGAATTATCCTACAATAAATCAATTAGGAGTTATTCAGAATAACATCGCGATGAGTTTTTCTCCAAATTATTTTATCCGAAATTCTCCTTTAACAATTGCAACACCAGCAGGAAAATATGGTGCAATTGTACTGAATTATGATATTGTGATTGATGCAGGAGCATATCTAAATCCTCTAAAATCATGGAACAATTATCCAATTCAATTCGAGTTTTCTTTATTGAATGAATTTGGAACCCTGATTGGTAAAAGTCTTTTTTCGATTGAAATGCAAATTAGTCCAAACGGAAATTACGAATCAGCTCCGGCGTTTTCTATTGCGGTCGATGGTTCTGCTGTAAATGCAGAATTGGTTTTCAATACAATACAAGATTATAGAAATGGTGTAAAGAAAGAATATCAAAACGGCTTAATAGTTTCTTCTGATACTGCTTACGATATTCAAGTTTCGTCGCTTAATCAATATTTACAATCGAGTGATGCACAGAATTTGGAATTAAATTCAATCAATGTTCAGATAAAAGACATCGAAACAAATAATCTTTCTAAAGTTATAAAACTTTCGAATTACAATCAATCATTGATGACGAATAGTTCTAAAACAGCTTCAAAAAAATACAATATTATTTATTCTACAACTCCGTCGGATAATAAAATTTTGAATAGTAAACCAGGGAATTATTCAACTTCTTTGCTGTACACGATTACACCTTTGTAAAACAATATGTTCTTTTCAATCAGTTATTTTCGAAGCGTATTTTTTATTCTGCTTATGCTTGTTAGCGGACAAAATTTGCGTGCTCAAACAATAAATAACGGATTGAAATTTAGTACAATAAAAGAAGTTAAATTAGAAGATAGCAACAACTTTTCTGTTATTCTTCAATTAGAAAATACAACCAATGATACGATAAATGCTCGTCTGGCACTTAAAATCCCTTCGGCTATAAAATCGTATTCGCAAGATAATCTTCAAATAAAAATCAATCCAAACAAGAAGGCTTTTATTCCTATGCAATTTACGGTGAGTAAATCGCAAATGGCTGGGAAATTAGATTTAGAATTCAATATTATTGATTTTTTAAGTAAAAAAGAAATAGGAAAATCTGTTACTTCAGTTGTTGTTTTGCAAAAGAGAAACATCAAAATTTTTCCTGTCCAGAGTAATATTTTTTACCGTCAAGAAGGAGATTCTATTCATTATGAATTAAAAGTAATGAATATGGGAAATCAAGCCGAAGAAATTTTGTTAACCAATGTACTTCCTGATTTCAGAGGAAGTTATACTTATAATAACAAACGACTTATAGTTGAAGCTTTTCAAGAAAAAATTGTTCGATTTTCTAAATATGTAGACCGAGATATGATTAAAATTGAAAGTTTTCAGGCAAATGTTTCGGGTTATACAACGACCAAAGATTTTGCAGGAAATGTGTTTTTTACGATACAGAATGCAAGTTCCAATCGTGTGTATATAGATCCAACAATGCTAAATCAGAATTGGACCAATTTTTCTTCAAATTATGTTCGATTAACTGCTCGCGATATTAATTCTGCTAATGCGAATTATAACTTAATGGCTCATCAAGAATTTTCGGTTGGGTTGAATGAATTTGCATATAATATTAATGGAACAACTTGGAATAAGAATCAAGACATGGTTTTGACAGATTCTTGGGTGAAATATCAACGCAAAGACAAAGGAATTTTAATCGGATCAATCAATAACAACGATTTTGATATTCCAGTTAACGGACGAGGAGTGATGTTGTTTAATAATTATGATAAGAATGATAACCGAATTGTAGTCGGAACGGTCGAAAAAAATTATAATTTATTAGATGATTTGACGAACGATGTTTTCAAGAATAGCAACACAACTTTTGCGAATGGACGATTTTTAATAAAAGATAAAAACGAATTAGAAACAACAGCTTTGTTTGATAGAACTTATTCTACAACGAACTTTATTTTGACAAATGGTTACAAATGGGTTACACCAAATAAGTGGAATCATTCAGTGAAATTTGGGTATGGTTTATCAAAATTTAAAGAGACAAATGATGTCGAAAACTCGATGTCGATTTCTGCAAATGTTTCTGGAACAATAGGCAAATTTGATTTCTATAGTTCCAATTATTACAGTTCGGGGTATTATCCTGGGACTCGACGTGGAGCTTTGTATCTAAATCAGCGTTTACAACGCACGTTTTCTAAATTTTCGTTGTGGTCTTCGTTAACGGTTACCAATAACAATCCGAAATCTATCGATCCGTATTTGATTAATTATATGCAAGCAAATGAGTCGAAAACGTTGCGTTTTGAGACGGGAATTTCGTTCAAATTAGCAAATCATTTTAATCTTTCGATTTCTCCAAAATTCAATATAGAAAAATCAAATATTCTGAATTATGAGACGTTTACGTACATGCCGATGGATTTTAAATCGACTTATTTAAACGGAACATTTACTTGGTTGTCTAATTCACGTGTGCATCAGTTGGTGTTGAATGCTTTGGGAGGGTTTTCTGAGCTAAACGAATTGAGTAAAGTTGATCCAATTGTTTATGGGCAATTAACGTGGAATGTGAAAAACTTTCAGTTAAACTCAATTTATCAACGAGGAAGTATGATGATTGCAGAAGTATATTCGACGAATAATCTAAATCATCAATTAGAACGTTTTACAACTTCGGCGAGTTTTCGTCAAAGCTTTTTTCAGAAAAAATTGAATACAGCAGTTTCTACTTATTATAATATTGACAAAAATTTTGGAAATACCTTAACTTTTGGAGCTTCTTTAGATTATCAACCAATTGATAATTTTATTGTGAGTACACAAGCGAATTTTAGCCATTACGATTCGAAAACATTGAATAGCAAACAAACTTATTTGCAAGTTGGTGTACAATATAATTTGCCTGCGAAACGTACTGTGACAGATGTAAAAGACGGAACATTAAATTTGTTTGTGTTTTATGATTACAATGCAAATGGTATTTTTGATGAAGGTGATAAAGTGGCTGATAGTCGTAATGTAAAGATAAATGAAACTAACTTTATTACAGATTTAGAAGGAAATATCAAGTATAAAAAAGTGCCTTATGGTAATTATTTAATCAAACTTCCTGGACAAAAATGGTTTGCACAAGATTATGCGGTTAATATTAATTCTAAAACGACTTCTATTTCTATTCCAATGCAACAAACTGGTGTTGTGAGAGGAAAAGTTGAGTATGAATTATCTTCAAATTTGGAGTATCAGGTTTCGGCAAATTTATTCGGTTTTACGTTGATTTTTAATCACGAAAATGGACAGATTTTTACAGTTAAAACAAATGATAGAGGTGAATATACAGCTTTTTTACCTGTCGGAAATTATACGTTTCACCTTTTAGAAAATAGTTTGCCAGAACATGTTTATGCAAAAACATATTTGAATAAAATAACGGTAGAAAAGGAACAAAATACAGAATATGAACCGCTTATCCTGAAAATTAAGGAGCGAAAAGTTAACATCAAACGTTTTGGGAGTTAATGGATATTTTGATTTACTTTGTATCAAAATAAACTCTAAATGCCACTAACTTTTTGTCATCCAGCAATTGTTCTTCCGTTAAAAAAGCTAAAATCGAATTGGTTTTCGATGACGGGATTAATCATTGGTTCGATGTCGCCAGATTTAGAATATTTCTCTCGAATGGAGATTGTAGCGACGCACAGTCATTTGTTCTGGGGTGTTTTGTATTTTGACTTACCAATTGCGTTGATTTATTGTTTCGTTTTTCACTTATTTGTCCGAAATGTTTTAATTCATCATTTACCTTATTTTTTAAAAGAACGATTTGCTCAATTCCTAATTTTTGATTGGATTGATTATTTCAAAAAACATTGGATAATTGTAATTCTCTCAATTATAATAGGTGCATATTCACATCTTTCTTGGGATGCTTTTACTCACGAATGGGGATATTTTGCGAAATTAATTACAACTTTAGAGGAAACTTGGTTTCAAATTCCTTTCAATAATTTCGAAGTAAAAGTGTATAAATTTCTACAACATTTTAGCACATTTTTAGGTGCAGTTTTTATTGCTTTTTGGATTTATAAAATACCAAAACAAACCCTTCCTAAAACTAAACTTGATTACATTTTTTGGTTAAAAGTAGTTCTATTTACAACAATTATTTCCGCAATACGATTTGTATTTTTTCCTATCGAAATTTCTTTAGGAAATCTTATCGTTGTTATAGGAATGAGTGGTTTTTTGAGTTTGGTTATTTTTGGGTTAATGGAGAAACTATTAATAAAAAAATAAAAGGTTATCAAATAATTGACAACCTTTTATTTTAGAAGTGATTAAAAACTCACTTTATCTTTTATATAATTTCCGTTTTGACAGAATTGTTTCAATTCATTTTCGATGAAAATTTCAATAGCTTCCGCATCTTGCGCTGGATATAATAAATGTACATTTGCGCCAGCATCTAATGTGAAATACAAATGATTTCCTGTTTCACGACGGAACTCCCACAATTTTTCTAAAGCAGCAACTGTATTTGGTTTCATCAAAATAAATGCAGGATTCGACATCATCATCATGGCGTGCAATGTCAAAGCTTCATGTTCTACCAATTCTCCAAACGCTTTGATATCGCCAGATTTTAAAATTGGTAATAAAGCTTTTAAGTTTTCATTTGCTTCCACAAAACGACGTTCTGCATACGGATGTCCGTTCATCAAATTGTGACCAACAGTAGAAGAAACTGATTTTTGACCTTCGTGAATCAATAAAATGGTATCGTGAAAAGTTTTAAAAACATCATCAATTTCAGTATCAGGATATTTTGTTCCAAATAAATCTGAGCTTCCTTCGGTAAAGTCATTTTCTCCCCATTCAACCAAACCTTTGTAAACCGAACGACAAGCACTTCCAGAACCTAAACGCGCCAAAAAAGAAGCTTTTTTCAAGGCATCTTCTTCTGATAAATTTGCGCCCAAAATATTCTCAATTTGAACTAAACACAAAGCCATTGCCGACATTCCAGAAGCTGAAGAAGCAATTCCAGAACTATGTGGAAACGAATTATGTGTGTGAACTTCAAATTTGAATTGATTCAAAAATGGAATATATACTGTAATTCTTTCGAAAAAAGTAATGATTTTTGGAGCAAAACTTTCTTTCAATTCGCCTTCTAAATAAACTTCAACTTCGAAAGCATCCGATGTTTTTGGCGAAAATTTTAATTCAGTTTCTGTATAGCTATTGGTTAACGTATAACTAATTGAACTATTGGTTGGAATTTGATTTTTCTTTTTTCCCCAATATTTTACCAACGCAATATTTGATGGACTTTTAGCAGAAACGCTTCCTGATTTTAATTCCGAAGCAGTTGTTGAAAGTGTTGAAATGAATTGTTGTTCCATAAAACAAAAGTAAACTATTTTGTAGAATTCAGCTTTTGAAAGCGTTTATAATGATAATCAATTGCTTCTTTGATTGGAATAAATTCGTATTGAAGCAAATTTTTAACTTTAGAATTGTCGTATTTGGTATAAGTTGTCAACGAATAATAATTCGCTTTTGTCATATATTTTCCACCAAAGATTCGACTAAAAATAGATAGATTTTTAATGATTTTCAAGGTTGAATTCGAAACATTTTTGACTGAACGTTTGCTATTGATCGAAACAAGATCAAATACTTCTCGGTAACTTTTATTTTCAGAAATTACCACAAATTTTTGATTGTAAACTTGTTGATTAATTAACTCTAAAAAAATCTTCACCACATCGCGTACATCAACAAATCCTGTTCCGCCCGAAGGAGCATAATCGCTTTTTGATGAATTTTGTTGAAACAAACTTTCGCTTGCACGTTTAGTATCCAAAGTTCCGATGATTACACCAGGATTTATAATAATAACTTTAATACCTTCTTGTGAAGCACGCCAAACTTCCATTTCTGCTCTAAATTTTGAGATAGAATAAGAAGAATGCGTCAAGCCATTATTCCAACCAGAACGTTCGTCAATCATTTTAGTTGCTGGATTCAAATCATCCATCGAAGCAATAGAACTGATGAAGAAAAATTCTTTCACGCCAGAATCAATCGCTTCATTTACCAAAGTCTCAGTTCCTAAAATATTCGTATTGAAAATTTCTTCTTCTTGACGTTCATCAAATGAAACAAAAGCCGCAGCGTGATAAATTGTTTCGATCCCGTCTAATAAATTTGGAAGTTCAGTAACATCCAACAAATCACCATCAATCCAATGAATAAATTGATAAAATTGCGAAGCATTTTGTTCCGCAAAGAAATTTTTGATGATTGCTGTGTTCGATGTTTTTCGTTTTAAGGCACGAATAGGTTGTTGCTTTTTTGCCAATTCTACCAACAAATGCGCGCCAACCAAACCTGTTCCTCCCGTTACGAAAATCATACTGAATTATAAATATTTTTTTTTCTTGAACCAAAAGTAAATAAAAATTACCACTAATAACATGACAAGTAAACAAATTGGATAGCCTAATTTGTAATTTAACTCGGGCATGAAATCGAAATTCATTCCATAAATTCCAGCGATAAAAGTTAAGGGTAAGAAAAATGCAGAAAAAACGGTAAGCGTTTGCATGATTTCGTTCGATTTCTGTCCATTTAACGAAAGGTAAATTGTTAACAAACTTTGTACATCATCTACAATTTGCGAATGCAAGTGTAACATTTTTACGTTTTCTTCGTACAAATCCTGTGATGAACTTGTCTTTTTGTTATCTGCGCGATATTCTTTCAGTGCTTCAAGCGTATAATCTAATATTTTTTTGCAAGCTGTAGCTTCTCGTTTGATTTTATATAAGGTAGGAAGTTTAATTTTTCTAAAATCATCCGTAAAAATCAAATGCTCGAGTTGATTGACTTCTTCGTCCATTTGATATGCAGGCTCTTCGTAAGTTTTGATGGTTTCGGAAATAATACGATACAAAATTCCTTTGATAATGATTTTAGAAGGATCAGTATTCGCTAAATATTTTTTCTGAATTTTTTCAAAAATATCCGTTTCCTTTTGATGAACAGTCACAATAAAATCTACTCCGATGTAAATACTGATTTTGTGACTAAATTCTCGAACAGTGTTTTTCAACATACGGTGTTCTTTATCAAAAAAGCGAATTAACAAAAACGAAACTTTTGAATCATCTGATTCATATTTAGGTAAATGCCCAGGCTCCAAACTATCTTCAATCGTTAATTTCTGAAAACAATATTTTGTAGCAATTTCATTCAACTCAATTTTTGTAGGATTTTGTAAGTTTATCCATTTAAATTTTTCGTTCTCGAAAAGTGTTTGCATGTATTCCTTTTATTCAAATTTTAAATAAATATATCAAATAAGTTTTATTTTGACAGATCATTTATAATCTACTGAAAAATCATAACTTTGTATCTTGTAAAAATTAGATAAAAAATATATTAAAATACTATGAATCCATTAATTGAAGAATTGACTTGGAGAGGACTGGTTCACAATATTATGCCAGGGACAGAAGAACAACTAAATAAAGAAATGACTTCTGGTTATGTAGGTTTCGATCCTACGGCAGATTCTCTTCACGTGGGAAGTTTGGTTCCTATTTTCTTATTGGTTCATTTGCAACGTCACGGTCATCGTCCAATCGCCTTGGTTGGTGGTGCAACTGGTTTTATCGGTGATCCTACTGGTAAAGCGGCAGAGAGAAGTTTATTAGACGAAGAAACATTGAATAAATATGTTGCTGGAATTAAAGCACAATTGTCTCGTTTCTTAGATTTTGATACGAATAATGGAAATTCAGCTTTATTGGTGAATAACTATGATTGGATGAAAGATTTTTCGTTCATCGATTTTGCTCGTAATGTCGGAAAACACATTACTGTAAATTATATGATGGCAAAAGATTCTGTAAAATCTAGACTATCTTCTGAATCGAATGTCGGAATGTCTTTCACAGAATTTACATATCAATTGATTCAAGGATACGATTATTTGCATTTGTACAAAGAATTAGGTGCAAAATTGCAAATGGGAGGTTCTGATCAATGGGGAAATATCACAACAGGAACAGAATTAATTCGTCGTACAGTACAAGGTGAAGCTTTTGCTTTTACATGTCCATTAACAACTAAAGCGGACGGAACTAAATTTGGAAAATCAGAAGGTGGAGAAAATATATGGTTAGATAAAAACCGTACATCTCCTTATAAATTCTATCAATTTTGGTTAAATCAAGCGGATGCGGATGCTGAACGTTACATCAAAATTTATACATTCTTAGAAAAAGAAGCGATTGATGATTTAATCGAGCGTCATCGTCAAGAGCCACATTTACGCGAATTACAACGTAAATTAGCAACTGAAATTACGATTTTAGTTCATGGTGTTGAAGAATTACGAAAAGCAGAAAAAGCATCTCAAGTTTTATTCGGAAAATCAACTTCAGAAGATTTGAAAGAATTAGATGGAGATACTTTCTTATCAGTTTTCGAAGGTGTGCCTCAAGCAACTATTGCAAAAGCTGATATCGAAGCTGGTTTGGATATTGTAACTGCTTTAGCTGAAAAATCAGGTTTCTTAAAATCAAATTCAGAAGCGCGTCGTGAATTAAAAGCAAACGCAATTTCTGTAAACAAAGAAAAAGTAGCGGAAGAATTTGTATTAACAACAGAAAATTTAATTGCTGATAAATATGTTTTATTACAAAAAGGTAAAAAGAATTATTTCATCTTAATTGTTGAATAATTTTTTAGATAAAACATTTCCAAAATAGAAAGCAAGCTGAATTCAGCTTGCTTTTTTATTTTGAATGTTTTTTGCTCGTTGCGTCGTTGTTATTTGATAAAACAAGTTTATCTTAGTCATTATCAAAAATTAACACATGAAACAACTTCCGTTTTTCTCTCTATTGGCTGCGTTTGTGGTTTCCTCTTTTACTTTTGCTCAAAATAGTTTTATTCCTCAACCTCAACAATTAGAATTGAAGAAAGGAACTTTTGTTTTAGGAAATAAAATCACGATTAATCCAGATCCAAATTTTCCTGAAATAGATTATTTGATGAAACAATTCAAATCAATTACGGGAAAAAATCTAACGAAAACTACTTCTAACAATTTCGATAATACAATTAATATAATTTACTTGGCTGCTCCAGAAAATAGTAATGAAGAATATTATGAGTTGGATATCAATCAAAATGGAATTTCGATTGCTGCGCCTACAAATCGAGGAATTTTTCTTGGAATACAAACACTTTTACAATTAATTGAAGAACATAAAAAGGATCTCAAATTACCTTATCTCAAAATAAAAGATGAACCAAAATTTGCGTATCGTGGAATGCATTTAGATCTTTTTTCGTCATTTTTTTACGTTAGATGTGGTCTAAAATTATTTGAATTATTTGGCGGCTTACAAATATAATAAATTTCATTGGCATTTGACTGATGATCAAGGTTGTATAATCGAGATTAAGAAATATCCAAAGTTAACAGAAGTTGGTGCTTGGCGAAATGGATCGCAGGTTGGTGCGTATTCGGATATGAAATTTGATGATAAAAAATATGGTGGATTTTACACGCAAGAACAGATAAAAGAGGTAGTGGCTTATGCAGCGAAATTGCATATAGATGTTATTCCAGAAATCGAAATGCCAGGTCATGCGCAGGCTGCGTTGGCGGCATATCCTAATTTTGGTTGTACGAATGAGAAGTTGGAAGTGTGGAAAACGTGGGGAGTTTCGGAAGATATTTTTTGTCCAAAAGAAGAAACGTTTCAATTTTTGCAAGATGTCATGGATGAGGTAATTGCGCTTTTTCCATATATAAATGTACATATTAGGGATGATGAGGTGTCAAAGAAACGCTTGAAAGAAAACTCTTTTGCCGTCATTTTGCGATTTTAGATGAAAAAGGAATCAAACATAGTACGGCGATTTATGAGGTTGATGGAAAGGCTTCTGTTGATCAAAATGGGAAGATAAAATATGAGTTGAGTTCGGCGAATGAACCTTCACGAATTCGTTTTACAACAGATGGTTCAGAGCCAATTATTAATTCGAATGTGTATCAAAAACCATTAGAAATTACGAAATCTCAAACGGTAAAATCAGCCTATTTTGAAGATGGCAAAAAAGTAAGTGCAACAACTTCTCAGGATTTTGTAATTACGAAATCAACAGCCAAAAAAATCACATTAGAGTATCAACCTGCTGAGGCATATTCGGTTGGTGGAGCGTCTACTTTGGTGGATGGAATAAAAGGAAGTCTTAAAAATCATGGTAAATCGTGGTTAGGTTTTTCTGGAAAAGATGTGATTGCAACAATAGATTTCGAAACTAAAATGGAGTTTTCTACTATTCAATTTTCTACGCTAGATCGCAAAGGAAGTTGGATTTATCTCCCAAAATCTGTTAAAGTGTTGATTTCAGATAATGGAAAAAATTTTAAAGAAATTAAAACTATTTCATCTCCTGAAATCGAAAAATCAAATGGAATAATGAAGATTGATTTACAAAAACAACAAGCGAAATATCTTAAGATTGTGATTGAAAATTTAGGAATAATTCCAGATGGACAAGCTGGTGCAGGAAATAAGGCTTGGTTGTTTATTGATGAAATTTCGCTTGAATAAAAACAAAATAGTCAAACCAAAAAAGCAAGCTAGAAGAGCTTGCTTTTTTGGTTTGAAAACTATTTTTTTATCTCAATTCTGAAAGATAATCTTTAATTGCTCCAGAAAGATTTCCATTCGAATTTTCTAAAACACGTAAAAAAGCACTTCCGATAATTGCTCCATTTGCGTAATTCCAAGCTTTTTCTACATCAGCCTTTGTCGAAATCCCAAATCCAATTTGATGTGGTTTTGTTAAGCCTAGATTTTTAACATTTGACAAAAAATCTTCATTATAATTAGATTCTGTTGCACCTGTAGTTGCAGAACTAGAAACAATATAAACAAATCCAGAAGTTGCATCATTAATCTCTTTGATGCGTTTTTCTGTTGTTAAAGGTGTAATTAGAAAAGTAACTTTTTGATCGTATTTCTCAAATAATTCTTTGTGTTGTGCCAAGTAAATTTCGTACGGCATATCAGGTAATATCAACCCTGAAACTCCACTTTCTTGACAATTTTGTAAGAATTTTTCTAATCCAAATGTCATCACTTGATTGTAGTAACCCATCAAAACAATTGGTGCAGAAATTTCATTTTGAACCGATTTTAATTGCTCAAACAAAATATCTAATGTCATTCCATTTGCTAACGCTTTTTCACTTGTAGCTTGTATTGTTGGACCATCAGCTAAAGGATCAGAATATGGAATACCGACTTCGATAATGTCAACATTGTTTTGATCTAATTCTTTTAAAATAACAGGGGTATCCGATAAATTCGGATACCCAGCTGTTGTGTATATTGTAATGAGGTTTTTATTTTTTTGACTAAATAATTGCTCTAATTTGTTCATTTTTATTTTGCTTGTTTTAATAAGATTGTATAGACTGGAAAGTGGTCAGAATAACCGTTTGCACGATAAGTATCGCCGCTCCACATACGGTTAGGGAATCCTTTATACGCACCTTCTGTCGCTTTCAAATAATCTTTGTTGTAAATTTCAGTTTTGAAGATTTTATACGTTGAATAATCTTTGTTTTTTGTAACCAATGATGAAGTTGAGATAAATTGATCAAATAGATTCCAAGCATCACGATAAGCTAAAGTACCAACACCTTTTTTGTATAAAGGTAACATAGGATCATAATATCCGTTATCCGAAACTTTAGCAATTTCTCCAGCTGGATCAAATGTGTTTTTAATACTTGGAGAAATAGGATCATCATTAAAATCACCCATTGCAATTACTTTTGCATTTGGATTTTTAGATTTTAACTCATCAAAAATTCCTTTCATCACCTTTGCTGCTTCCATACGAGCTGGCATCGAAACTTTTTCTCCTCCACTACGAGAAGGCCAGTGATTTACTAAAAAAGTGATTTCTTCACCGTCTAATAAACCTGTAACTTGTAGAATATCACGCGTATATTTGCGTTTACCTTCAGCATCATAATTGAAAATTGGATGAGGTCTTGCATCAATTACTTTGAAACGAGATTTTTGATACAATAAACCTGTATCAACTCCACGAGCATCAAACGAATTGAAATGAACAACACCATAATCGTATTTTTTCAAAGCAGAGCTTTTTGCTAAATCTTCTAAAGTTTCTCTTGTCTCAATCTCGCAAATACCAACGATTACTGGAGCAGAACCTGTAACATCTGCGCCTAATTCGCTAATAACTTTTGAAATATTATTGACTTTCTGGAAATACTTTTCTGTATTCCATCTTTTATTTCCGTTTGGTAAAAATTCTTCTTGAAGAATTAATGGACGGATAATTTTCTTTCCTTTTATATTTTCGTACGTATAACTTTGTTTGAATTCTTCTGTTTCGTACTTCGATATGTCAGATTCTGCAATCTGAATGTGATAATTTTTGTCATTAAAAGGTAAAGTTCCATTTACATATCCAACTGATTTTATGGTGTCAAAAAGATTTTCAACATTGTAAAAGGCTACAGTTGCACTTGAATATTTGCTTTGAGCTTTAACATTTAACGTTAAGAATAAATTAAAAATTATTAATAAAGTTAAAGATTTGTTAATTTTAAACATATGTTATAAATTATGAATTTATTAAATTTGTTGTCCTATTTTTTCTGATGAAGGAAATAGAGAGCTAATTTATAAATAAAAATTCGTTTGAATGAACAAATTATTGTTAAGTCTTTCAGTCTTTGCTGCAACTGTCGCTATGGCGCAGGCGCAAACAAAGGTTACTGGGGTAGCAAAAAATGCTGCTACAGGTGAAGAGGTTTATAACCTCACTGTACGTTTGGACGGAGGAGCAGTAAGCGATGCTGCTATCACCGATCGTATAGGTTATTTTCAGTTTGTAGATATTCCGGATGGAACATACAAATTACAAGTTTATGGCGTGGGCTATGACCCATATGAAAAAGAAATCACTGTAGCAGGGCAAAAAGAGCTTGACTTAGGTGATATTAAATTAACATTTAATCCAAATACAGCAGAAGTTGGAATTATTACATTAACAGATGATGAATTATCTGATGATGAAAGTTCGACAGCTTCAAATTCAGGACTTTTACAATCTTCTCGCGATGTTTTTGCTCGCGTTTCTGCGTACGAATTAGGTTCGTATTGGTTTAAACCAAGAGGTTTAGATAACAAATATAATGACGTATTATTTAATGGAGTTCGTATGAACAAAATGGATAATGGTCGTGCAACTTTTAATAACTGGGGAGGTTTGAATGATGTAACTCGTCGTCCAGATGAGTTAACATATGGAATCGAACCTTCTAATTATGCTTTTGGAGATTTAGGAGGTGTCACAAATTTTGATACTCGTCCTTCAACAATGCGTAAGGGAGTAAGTTTGGCTTATTCTAGTACAAATCGTTCATACAGAAACCGTGTAATGGCTACATATAATACGGGATTGATGGATAATGGTTGGGCGTTTATGGTTTCTGGAAGTAGACGTTGGGCAGAAGAAGGTATTATAGAAGGTACTTTTTATGATGCATACGCTTACTACTTAGGAGTTGAGAAAAAGTTTAATGAAAAACATACTTTAAACTTCACAAGTTTTGGTGCGCCAACTCGTCGTTCTACAGGTTCACCTAATACACAAGAAGTTGTGGATATGATGGGGATTTATTACAATTCTTATTGGGGATGGCAAGATGGTGAAAAACGTAATGAGCGTGTAAAGAAAACATTCGAGCCTATTAATATGTTGACGCATCATTGGAATATTAACAATAAATCAAAATTAACAACAACAGTTTCTTATCAATTTGGTAAAGAAAGTAGTTCTCGTTTAGATTGGTTTGCAGGAAATAATCCTTCTCCAGTTTACTATCGTAATTTACCATCTTATTTTGCATATAGTGGAGCAAGTCAAAGTGCTATAAACAATCAAACTGAATTATGGAGAAGTGGCCAAATTTCTCAAATAGATTGGACAAGTTTATATGAAGCTAATATTAACAATGCTGGGAGATCTGTTTATTGGTTGACTGCAGATGTTAACGAAGATAAAACAGCAACTGCTTATACGAATTTTCAGACAGAGTTAGCGCCTAATATAGATTTGACAATTGCAGCTTCTTATCAAAATACGAAATCTCAATTATATCGTGAAATACAAGATTTATTAGGTGGACAATATGTTGAGAATAAAGATAACTTTACTCATGCTAGATTTAACATTTTAGACCCTGACTATCAGCCAACAAAAGGGCAGCGTCAAGGGTATAATTATGAAATTAATCGTGATTATGCAGATTTATTCGCTCAATCTAAAATAAAAGGAAAATTTTTAGATGTAACAATTGGAATGAAAGCTGCTTTGACGAAATTTTATCGTGATGGTAAATGGATGCACGAATCTTATCAGACTACTTCTTATGGAAAAAGTAAAACTTACGATTTCTTAGATTTTGGAGTGAAATCTAATTTCTTAGTAAAATTAGATGGTCGTAATTTTATTCAGGCAAATGTTATGTACCAAACAGAAGCGCCAACTTCTGATGAGATTTTTCCAAATGCTCGTGTAACTAACGTAACGGTAGATGGAGTAGAAAGTGCAAAAATATTCTCAAGTGATTTATCATATATTTTAAGAGCTCCACGTATTAAAGCTCGTGCAACGGCATTTTATACAAGAACAAAAGACGAAATTGAAAAAGCTTTTGGTTATATCGACGGAGCAAATGATCAAGTATTCGTTTCAGAAGTTATGACAGGTGTTGGAAAAGAATATTTGGGAACAGAATTAGCGGTAGAAGCACAAGTATTACCAGTACTTACAGTTTCTGCAGTAGCTTCTATTGGTCAATATGTTTACAAAGACAACCCTAGTTATAATTTATATTCTGATGATTATGTGAAACCTGGAAACATTGGAGTTCCTTACCAAAACTTCGGAACTGCTTATCTTCATAATTATAAAGTAGGAAGCGGACCACAATCTGGTTTCTCTTTAAGTGCAGAGTACCGTGATCCTAAATTCTGGTGGATTGGTGTATCTGGAAATTTATTAGCAAATAATTATATTGATCCAGCCGCATATAGAAGAACTGTAAATTTCTTTACGAATGAATATGGAGAATTATATGATATTAATGATCAAGATTTAAAAGCTGCTTTAAAGCAAGAAAAGTTGAGTAACGAATTCATGTTAAATATTAACATGGGAAAAACATTTCGTATAGGGAAATATTCTGCAGGTATTTCAGGAACTATTAATAACGTGTTGAATAATAAAAACTACGTTACTGGAGGTTTTGAGCAATTAAGAATTGGTAACTACGAGAAAGCGATTGATACAAATTATAGAACTTTATTTGGTCCAAAGATGTTTTATGGAATGGGAACAACTTATTTCGCAAACATTTATTTCAGATTTTAATTTATTAACAACGAATACAATTTAAAATGAATACAATATCAAAATTAACAATAGCAAGTCTTTTGAGCTTAGGCTTATTTATAACTCAATCTTGTGTACAAGATGATGATTATGCAACTCCGCCAATCGATTGTGCTGATAAATTAACAGCAAATATTACAATAGCTGATTTAACAACTAAAGTAACTTCTGGGCAGATAAAACTTGATTCAAATGGAGCAATAGCAGAGGATCTTGTAATGGACGCTTATGTAATTTCAAGTGACGAAACAGGAAATTTTTATAAAACAATTTCATTACAAGATAAAGTAGAAAACCCAACATCAGGTATCCAGATTGAAATTGATGGATCTAATCTATACACAAGCTATCCTTTAGGTGCTAGAATTCAAATTAGATTGAAAGGTTTAGTTGTAGCGAAAGATAGAGGAATTATGAAAATAGGATCTGTTGACCCACAATATGCAGTTGGTCGTATACCTTCTATAAATATGAAGAAATATATGATCAAAACATGTGACCCTGTAAAAACAATTACTCCAAAAGTATTTAATAGTTTGTCGGAAGCTTTAAATGCTGGGAATTTGAATACATTGGTAACAATAAAAAATATTCAGTTTCAATCTCCAGATACAGATAAAACTTATGGAGTGGAAGCTACAACTGTTAATCGTGTATTAGTAGATAAAACAGGTAAAACAGTTGACTTACGTAATTCTGGATATGCTAAATGGTACAATGAAGAATTACCTAAAGGTAGTGGAGAGATTACTGTAGTTGTTAGTATTTACAATTCAACTTACCAAGTTTATATCCGCGATACAAAAGATGTAAAATTCGATCAGCCTCGTTTTGATGTAGGTGGAGGCCAAAATCCAGGTGGAGGAAATAATACAGAAGCAACTAATTTATTGTTCAAAGGTTCTGATTTCAATGTTTGGGCTGACTTTTTATCTTCAATTAACTCTTTTGGCTTAGTGAAAGATACCTATGCAACTAGCGGAGTTGGTGTTGGTAGAGATAACACAAATGCATTACTTTTAAAAGGAACACCAAAAGCTAATGATTACGTATTTACAACTATTGTAAATAATACAATTCCTGCAACTCCAAAGAAAATTACATTTTATGTAAAAGGAACATCTGGGAAATCATTGTCACTAAATGTGTATAAATCTGATAAAAAATACGTAGTATATAATGTAGGAGATTTATCGAATGCAAATGTATCTTTATCACCAATTGATGCAAATCAATATACAGGTAAAATTGATACTAAAGGCGAATGGGTTCTTGTTACTCTAAATATTGAAGGAGTAGATATTCAAAAAACTGCTGGTGAAAATATTTTTGCACTAAAAGTAGGAAAAGATGAAGCTTATGATTTAGTTATCGATAATATCAAAATTGACTAATTAATCAGTTTAAATATTATAATAATTAAGGCAACCAATAGGTTGCCTTTTTTTGTTTTTATTAGGTTAACAAACTCCTAAATATTCTTCATTTTTTAACGTGATTTCACATTCTGAAATGTATAAAATTCAAATAAAAATTATCCTTTATATAACATTGATTTTATGTTATTGAAAAAATATTAACATAAAATCAATTTTAATTTTATTAAAAAAAGTTAAAAAAAGATTTATTAGTTATTTAATAAGTAATTAAAAATGGATAATTGATAAAAAAAAGTAAATTATGTCTTATTTAGATAAAATGTTAATTATATATCATTTTTCTTTTTTCTCTAAAAAATAATGTTCAGATTTGTTCCCCTATTTTATAAAAATAAGACTATGAGGAGAATTGGATATCCTAACAAAACTTCCGTAGTAAGAAAAGATATAAGACACCCGTTGTGCATTTTGATTAATAAATAATATAGTTGTTCATTTGATTGAAAATCAGTAAATTGCTTTAACCACAAAACATTTACAATGAACAACTTAGTTGCTAATTATGAAAGAATATTGGAAGTTCTACGAAAAATATCCACAGATACACTTTTAATTTATCAACGTAGAAAACCTAAATTTTTTGATTTAGAACTCATAAGTCTTGTTTTAACAGCTGAATTTATGGGTATTGATAGTGAAAATCATTTATTTCGAAATCTTCCTAAAGCGCTAAGTTGTAAAATTCAGCGAAGTATTTACAATCGTAGAAAACGAAGATTATCAGAGTAAATTAATAGTATTCGACTTAAATTAGCGAAAGAATTTAATGAATTTGAAAATTGTTTTATCGTTGATAGTATGCCCTTGGAGGTGTGTAAAATAGCAAGAATTAATCGCTCGAAAATTTGCAAAGAACATCAGTATAGTGCACCAAATAGAGGTTATTGTGCTTCACAGAAAATGCATTA